>NZ_BORB01000006.1:0-148122 GCF_018332955.1 Lederbergia ruris | reverse complement strand
TTTTATCAAAAGGTGTCCTTTTTGTTTACTAAAATAGCGACAAAAAAAGGCGTGGGGTCTACACTTTTTAAGTGTAAGCCCCAACGCCTTAATTTTATTTACTGGAGTTTTGTCCCAGCCTCTTTTTCAAGAAGATTACTCCGCGGCTGCGAAGAATTCTTTTGCTTTATCGAAATATTTTTCATCTTCTGGAAGTAAGTCTTCCTCATGATAAATCGCTTCGACAGGACAAACAGCTTGACAAGCTCCACAGTCTATACAAAGGTCAGGATCGATGAAAAACATCTCATCCCCCTCAAGAATACAATCGACAGGGCAAACTTCGACACATTCACCGAATTTTTCACCCATACATGGTGCTGTAATAACATAGGACATATAAAAAACCACCTTTAATATAGTATCACTTATGTGAAAATCTTTTGGATATAATGGAGTTCTTAAAGTCATTTTGGCAAAAACAAAAATGACACAGTACCAATATAGCAAATCTCTTGCTTATTTTCAATTGGACAACCAAACTCTCTTGAACAAACGGCACAGTTTTCTGGATATTGTCACAAAAGATTTTTGAAACAGTTGACAAAATCAAGGAATGAAATATAATGAAGGTAATATATGAATATATATACATATACCCAAACAAGGAGAGTAAACAATGGAAAATCAGCAAAACCGATCTACTCCAGATGAATTAGATGAGGAAACCCTTTTTATTGTGTCACAGACCTTTAAAGCCTTATCTGAACCAACGCGGATTCGTATTTTACATCTACTAGCTGAACAGGAATATTCTGTTAATCAAATTGCAGAAAAGTTATCACTTTTACAATCAACTGTCTCGCATCAATTGCGTTTTTTGAAAAATCTCCGACTTGTAAAATATAGACGAGAGGGAACGACGTTTTATTATTCTCATGACGATGAACATGTAATGAATGTGTTGGAACAAACCATTGATCATGCGAGACATACCTAAGAGAGGGGTGTTTATCCTCCCTTTTTGAACACGTACTAAGACCGAAAAGAGTTGATAGAAAATGGCAGAATACAAATTAGAAGGATTGTCTTGTGCCAATTGCGCAAGGGAGATGGAAGAGGATATACAAAAACTGGAGCATGGGGAGGATGCGAAGCTCCTTTTTAATTCCAGTAAACTGATTGTTTCGGATCAGATTGAGCTGCAAAAAGTAGAAAAAATATTAGCAAGTGATGGGGCGACCCTTGTTAAGAGTGAACACGATCATACTCATAACCATGGTTCTGTACGACATTTAATTTTACTCATTGGCTTATCGGTTTTATTATTTGCTTGTGCCCTGATCGTAGAGCGCACCGGCCATGATGGGGTAGCTGTTATTTTTTATATTGTTGCGGCGGCTTTAAGTGGATACACCACCTTTATAAAAGGGTTAAAAAACATTTTCACCTTCAAGTTTAATATTGATACATTAATGACCATTGCGTTAATTGGTGCGTTTGGTATTGGGGAATGGAAGGAAGGCACATTAGTCGCGATTTTGTTCGGAATAAACGAATATTTAGAAGGTCTGGGCATGCAAAAAGCGCGCAAATCAATGGAAACATTATTAGAAGTTGCGCCAAAAGAAGCGATACGCATTTCGGGAAAAGGGGAAGAAGTTGTCCCGATCTCGGCCTTACAAGTAGGGGATATCGTTCTCGTCAAATCAGGTGCGAAAATCCCTTCTGATGGGATAGTTGTGGAAGGGAAAAGCTCTGTGAATGAAGCAGCAATTACAGGTGAATCCATGCCTGTGGAAAAAGAGATGGGAGAATCTGTATTTGGTGGAAGTATTAATAATGAGGGGGTTCTTCGAGTAGAAATCACGAAGACCTATGAAGACTCTTCCCTCGCCAAAATTCTTCACCTTGTTGAAGAGGCGCAGGAAACCAAAACGCCAACAGAAAAGTTCATTAATCAGTTTGCAAAATTTTACACGCCGGCAATCATGGTGATTGCAGCCATTGTGATGTTTGTTCCTCCACTATTCGGAGGGAATTGGGGCGACTGGTTTTATCAGGGACTTGCCGTTTTAATTGTCGGATGTCCTTGTGCCTTAATCATTTCTTCCCCGATTGCCTTAATTTCGGGAATTACGAGAAATGCTCGTCACGGTATTTTAATCAAAGGTGGTGTCTTTCTTGAGCAGCTAGGCAAAGTGGATACCATTGCTTTTGATAAAACAGGAACATTGACAAAGGGAGAGCCCCATGTTGCGAAAATGATTGTTTATGAAGAAGACACATTTTTAGCGATTGCCGGCTCGATTGAAAACAGCTCTTCCCATCCATTGGCGAAAGCGGTGATGAAAAAGGTGGAGGAATATGATGTGGCACTTCAGGAGCCTTCCTTCATTGAAACGATTGCTGGGCAAGGGGTGGAAGCTGTGATTGATGGTTTGACCTATACGCTAGGAAATGAAAAAGGCATTCCAACTCCGGCGATCACAACAGCCATTCAAAATGATCTAGAAACCTTGAAAAACGAAGGATTGACATTAGTCGCTGTTTCCGATCATGAGAAGGTATTAGGCCTATTCGGAATTGCCGATGAAATACGCCCGGAAAGTAAAGAAATTGTCGCAGAGCTATATAAAGCAGGAATTAAGAAAACCACGATGTTAACCGGGGACCACCAACAAACGGCAGAAAAGGTCGCTGCAGCGATTGGTCTTACCGATTACCATGCTGGATTATTGCCAGACCAAAAGGTTGGAAAGATAAAGGAATTAACAAGTCAAGGAATCACGGCGATGGTGGGGGATGGGATCAATGATGCTCCGGCCTTAGCTACAGCTGATTTAGGCATTGCCATGGGAAAAGGGACCGATAGTGCGATTGAAACAGCGGACATCGTCCTGATGCAAGATCATCTGGGCAAACTTCCCTCGGCAATAAAAGTTGGGAAAAAAGTCAATTCGATTATTAAACTTAATATTGGCTTAGCCCTTGGGCTAAAATTAATCGCCCTGCTTTTAACGATTCCAGGCCTACTCACTCTATGGATTGCCATCTTATCTGACATGGGAGCGACCGTACTTGTCACGCTCATAAGCTTGACTGTTTTGATTGAAAAACGTACATTAAAATCATAAGTTCCATAAGGCTGTCTCAAAAAAATAAACGAGGCAGTCTTCTTTTTACCGGACTTTTTTAACAACCTTATGAGGGGGAGAATGAAATGGAGAAAGTCCTAGTAATTGATGATGAGCCTTCCATCGTGACCTTATTACAATTTAATCTGGAAAAAGCAGGCTTTGCTGTGATCACGGCAGGCGATGGAAATACAGGACTACAGAAAGCAATGGAGGAAGATCCGAGTTTAATTATTTTAGATTTAATGCTTCCCGGCATGGATGGCATGGATGTTTGTAAAACCATTCGCCAGGAAAAGCTGAAAACACCGATCTTAATGCTCACAGCAAAAGATGATGAATTTGATAAGGTGCTAGGTCTGGAACTTGGGGCAGATGATTATTTGACGAAACCGTTTAGTCCCCGTGAAGTTATTGCAAGAGTAAAGGCGATTTTAAGACGATCGCAAATGAATGATTCACCTGATCTGTCGAAACAGGAAGCAACGATGATTCGCATTGGTGACCTCGTCATTTTTCCTGATCAATATGCGGCCGAACTTGCGGGCGAGAAGCTTGATTTGACGCCCAAGGAATTTGAATTGCTTTTGTATTTAGCGAATCATCAGGGCAAAGTGCTTAATCGCCATCAATTATTGGATGCCGTTTGGAATTATGAATTTGTTGGCGATTCACGAATTGTCGATGTTCATATTAGTCATTTACGTGAGAAAATTGAAAAAGATACGAAACAGCCACTGTATATTAAAACAGTGAGAGGATTCGGTTACAAACTGGGGCAACCGTGATGATGCATAAATTATGGGTGCGAATTACCTTTTCATTTTTAATTTTAATCTCCATTTTATTAATCATTTCCGGTTTGTTTTTATCAAGAATGATGAAAGATACATATTACGACTTAAAAGAAACCCATTTACTGCAAACATCGAAATTAGTCTTGAATGTGATTGATAGGGAAGATTTACTTTCCACACCCTCAGAACTTCAAGAGGAGATGATTCTTTTAGCTGATTCCATCCAATCGAGATTAACGATTTTAGATCAAGATGGGAATGTGTTAGCTGATTCAGAGGAGCCGCCTGCGGAGATGGAAAATCATTCAAGTCGACCAGAGGTAAAACAGGTCCTCCAGGAACAAGCTGCTTCCGGGCTCTCGATTCGCTATAGTAAAACACTTGGCTTTCATATGATGTATGTGACGGTTCCGATTATCGACGGAGATGAGACGACAGGCGTCATTCGCGTGGCGTACTCCCTAAAAAAGATTGATATTGCGTTGCGTAAGTTATGGATCAGTATTAGTATTTCCTTGCTTGCTGTTTTTCTTCTTACCGGTTTAATCGGGATGAGGCTCGCTAAAAGTATCTCTAAACCGATTGAAGAAATGATTGGCGTTTCGGCGAGGTTAAAAGATAAAGATTTTGCCGCCAGAGTCCATCACCAACCTAAAGGGGAATTAGGTCAATTAGCCACATCGATTAATATGCTAGCTTCAAGTTTGAAGAATCAAATGGAGACCATTCAAGAAAATGAACAACAGCTTTCAGGTGTATTAGCCAATATGACGAGTGGTGTCTTATTAGTCGATATGCAAGGGAGAATTTTATTGGCGAACAAAGCGATGGCGCAATTTATGGGAGAAGATCCGCAATCCTTTACAGGGAAAATGCATATGGATGCCAGTCGCAACTTAGAATTTAGTTCTTTGATGGCAGAGTGTTTAAAAACTGGACAAGAATTAAGAAAAGAAATCACCTTTTTTTATCCGAGGGAGCGAATTATGGATGTTCATCTCGCACCATATGTCCGTGAAAATCAAGAACGAAAAGGGATGATCGCGGTCTTGCATGATGTGACGGAAGTGCGCAGACTGGAGAAAATGAGAACAGATTTTGTCGCCAATGTCTCCCATGAATTAAAAACACCGATCACATCAGTGAAAGGATTTGCTGAGACTTTATTGGATGGAGCAATGCATGATGAAGATGTTTGCCGCGAATTTCTTAGCATTATTTATCGGGAGAGTGAGCGGCTCCATCGGTTAATTAGTGAACTCTTATACTTGTCAAGGATTGAACAACACCATATTCCTTTAAAATTGGAACAAATGAATATGACAGAGGCCGTTTTAAATATGGCGAACACCATTCAAAAAGAAGCGAAAAAGAAAAAATTAACCCTAATCCTTCCTGAACAGATGAACGATATATGGATCGAGGGAGAAAAGGATCGCATCCACCAAATTGTGTTAAACCTCCTTTCCAATGCGATTGCTTATACATCAGAAGGAGGAAAAATTATTGTCAAGCTGTGGGAAGAGGCCGATCAAGTAAAACTTAGTATTTCTGATACAGGGATAGGTATTCCTTCCACCGAGTTGCCACGAATATTTGAACGTTTTTACCGTGTAGAAAAAGCCCGTTCTCGTCGTTCTGGTGGCACAGGCCTTGGTCTAGCGATTGTAAAGCACTTAACAGAATCGCATAATGGGAAAATTGAAGTGAAAAGTGAAGAAGGAAAAGGAACAACCTTTATCATTACATTACCGAAGAAACAGGAGACCCATGACAAAACCTCGCTTTCCTAAGCGAGGTTTTGTCATGGAGAAAAGGTCGTTGAAAAGATGACAACGGTATCATTTTTTCTTTACAAACTCCAAACAAAGCTTTACATAAACTTCACATACTATTTATAGGCATTTAATAGAGATGGTTTACTGTATAGATAAGCAATCAAGGATTGCAATCCAAATAGAAAAGGGTGGCTCACTCATGAAAAAGAAATGGTTCGTGTTTATTGGCTGTATCTTCATGTTTACAATCATTCTAGCAGCATGTAGTAATACAGAGGCAGGTTCCCAGGACTCTGCGTCGGGGACTAGTAAACCGAGTACAGAAACAAATCAAGAGAATTCACCAGAGAGTGATAAACTAGCAGGTTCCATTACTGTAGTTGGATCGAGTGCGATGCAACCTTTAGTGGAAGCAGCCGCTCAGCAATTTATGCAGCAACACCCTGGAGTGACGATTAATGTTCAAGGTGGAGGAAGTGGAACGGGGCTCAGTAAAATTAGTGAAGGGGCTGTGGATATCGGAAACTCCGATGTGTTTGCCGAAGAAAAAGAAGGAATTCCAGCTGATAAACTAACAGACTATAAAGTGGCGGTCGTTGGCATGGCGCCAGTTGTTCACTCAGAAGTTGGTGTTGAAGATGTCACGCAAGACCAGTTGATTGATATATTTACAGGGAAAATCAAAAATTGGAAAGAACTTGGTGGTGCTGATCAAGAAATTATCGTTGTCAATCGGGCGAAGGGTTCAGGTACGAGAGCGACATTTGAAACATTTGCTTTAAATGGCGAAGAACCAATTGAGGCACAAGAACAAGATTCATCAGGGACGGTTCGAAAAATTGTTAGTGAAACGCCTGGCGCAATTAGTTATCTAGCATTCTCTTATATTGATGAGTCCATACAAGCTCTAAAAGTGGATGGCGCTGAACCAACGGCAGAAAATGTAGAGACGAATGCATGGAAAATATGGGCTTACCAGCATATGTATACGAATGATGAGGCAGTGGATGTTACAAAGGAATTTATTGATTATATGCTTACAGAAGACGTGCAAACCAAACTTCTTCCGAAAATGGACTACCTCCCAGTCACAAACATGAAAGTTGATCGAAATGCTAATGGAGAAGTTAGTAACCAATAATCGGATGAATAGGCTGGAAAAGAGGCGAATGACATTAAAAGCCTCTTTCTTATCTCTAAATAAACATTGCCATTAAAGGAGTCGATCGCTGTGGCTAAAGCAGAAAGCGGAATGTACATGGATATCACAAAGCCAAATAAAAAAATGCGATTGGAGAAGTTGGGAAAGGGAATCACTTTTCTTGCAGTAGGAATCACGATTTTGCTGACTGTGATGATTCTTGCGCTCGTTGTTTCGAAAGGTGTCGCGATCTTTCTCTTTAATAAAGGGAGTGTCTTAGAATTTTTGACAGGTTTAAAATGGAATCCCGGAACATTAAGTGAGCTGGGCAAGCCGATTATTGGAGCGCTCCCGTTGATCACAGGTTCTTTTATTGTCACACTTCTTTCCGCACTTATTTGTACTCCGATTGCGATTGGAGCGGCGGTGTTTATGACTGAAATTTCGCCGCGGTTCGGGAAAAAAATACTGCAACCGGTTATGGAGCTATTAGTTGGAATTCCGTCGGTTGTGTATGGCTTTATTGGCTTAACAGTTGTAGTTCCGTTATTAAGAGAGTCTTTTTCAGGCAGTGGATTTGGCATTGCTGCCGGTACAATCGTCCTTTCCGTTATGATCTTGCCAACGATTACGAGTCTATCGATTGATGCGATTGCTTCTGTTCCTCGTTCGTTGAGAGAAGCCTCCTATTCATTAGGAGCCACCCGTTGGCAAACGATCTATCGCGTGATTTTAAAAACGGCGAAGTCTGGTTTACTGACAGCCGTGATTTTCGGAATGGCGCGCGCCTTTGGCGAAGCACTGGCTGTACAAATGGTCATTGGTAATTCACCTGTTATGCCAACTTCTCTATTGGAACCTGCGTCCACCCTTACAAGTATTTTAACAATGGGCATGGGGTACACCGTATTAGGGCAAGCGGAAAATAACGCACTCTGGTCCTTAGCACTGATTCTATTAATAATGTCATTTCTCTTTATTATGCTTATCCGCTGGGTTGGCAGAAAGGAGCAAAAGGTATGAATGCGAAACAGATCGATCGAATCGCAACGATCCTGTTTTATGGAATTGCTTTTCTCATTCTTGGGCTTCTCATTAGTTTATTAAGTTATATCTTTATCCAAGGTTTACCGAAGCTAAGTTGGGGATTTATTACATCCTCTCCGCAAATCTTTCAAGAGGGGGGAGGGATTGGACCACAATTATTTAATTCCTTCTATTTACTTGTTTTAACGATCATGATGACAATTCCGATATCTCTAGGTGCTGGCATTTATCTATCCGAATATGCTCCCAAAAATAAGTTTACCGATTTGATCCGTTCACTAATTGAAGTTCTATCTTCTCTCCCTTCGATCGTTGTGGGACTGTTTGGTTTTCTATTCTTTGTAATTTATATGGGATGGGGATTTTCAATTCTTTCAGGGGCATGCGTCTTAACCGTATTTAACTTACCCTTAATGGTTCGGGTAGTGGAAGACTCACTACAAAATGTATCGGATGAACAAAGAAAAGCGGGATTAGCCCTAGGTGTCTCGAAATGGGAGACAATCACAACGGTTATTTTACCAGCTGCTTTACCTGGTTTGGTTACAGGAATTATTCTTGTTGCAGGGCGAGTTTTTGGAGAAGCTGCCGCACTGATCTATACTGCGGGCATGAGCACACCGCAACTTGATTTCTCCAATTGGAATCCATTTTCGGCTACATCCCCACTCAATCCATTAAGGCCAGCAGAAACATTAGCTGTCCATATTTGGAAGATTAATGGGGAAGGGATTATGCCCGATGCAGCGGCCATTTCCAGTGGCGCATCCGCACTTTTATTATTGGCCATCTTGCTATTTAACGTACTAGCACGCTGGATTGGTCATCTCATATTTAGAAAAATGACAACAAATTAAGAAAGGTGGTTGAAAAAATGGCGATTGCTAAAGAAATGAATCAAAGTGGGCAATTGGATCGATTGGCGCCGAAAAAAAACATCGTTTTTCTCCCGACTCGTTCTGTTATATCTGCTGAAGGTGTCACTGTTGCTTATGGGGATAAGATAGCTGTTCAAAATATTGATCTCCCATTTCCAGATCAGGCGATTACCGCTTTAATTGGCCCCTCAGGCTGTGGGAAATCTACTTTTTTACGTTGCTTGAATCGAATGAATGATAGTATCGCTCATTGCCAAATAACAGGGAAGATCCATTATCGCGATATTGAGATTCATTCCCCAAAAGTGAACGTATTTGAATTACGAAAGCAAATCGGAATGGTGTTTCAAAAGCCCAATCCTTTTGCTAAATCAATCTACAAAAATATTGCTTATGGTCCTGCTCATCATGGCATAAAAAAGAAACATCAGTTAGATGAAATCGTTGAAACGGCGCTAAGAAAAGCGGCATTATGGGACGAAGTAAAAGACAAACTCCATTCATCGGCTCTAAGTCTTTCAGGAGGACAACAGCAACGTTTATGTATTGCTAGAGCGATTGCTTTGAAGCCCCAAGTGCTGTTATTAGATGAACCAGCTTCTGCATTAGATCCTATTTCAACGCGAAAGATAGAAGAGTTAATGTGTGAATTGAAAAAAGAGTATACGATTATTGTTGTCACCCATAATATGCAGCAGGCCGCCCGAATATCTGATTACACCGCCTTTTTTTACATGGGAAATTTAGTCGAATTTGGGGCAACGGAAGAAATATTCACTAATCCACAAGATGAACGGACAGCAGGATATATTGCTGGAAACTTTGGATAAGGGGTGGAAGCGATGGTTCTCTCACTGCATCAACAGCATCATAAAGAAACCGTGATGAAAGCAGAAAACCTGCAATTTTATTATGGAGAATTCCAGGCACTTAAAAATATTAACCTGGAGATCAAAAAGAATCAAATTACCGCTTTAATTGGTCCCTCTGGCTGCGGAAAATCAACCTTTCTGCGTACCCTTAATCGAATGAATGATTTTATACCAGAAAGTCGCTCAGAGGGAAAGATTTATTTGCATGATCTGGAGATCACCAACCCCGCTGTAGATGTTGTTGACTTAAGGAAAAAAGTAGGCATGGTGTTCCAGCAGGCCAATCCCTTCCCGGTTTCGATCTATGATAATATCGCTTATGGCCCGAGGATTCACGGACGAAAGGATAAACAATTTCTGGATCAAACGGTGGAATCCTGTCTTCGCTCTGTGGCTTTATGGGATGAAGTGAAGGATGATTTACGTGCTCCTGCTACAAGCTTATCGGGGGGGCAACAACAGCGGTTAGTGATTGCTAGAGTTCTAGCGATTCAACCAGATGTGATCTTAATGGATGAACCAACATCTGCCCTAGATCCCCTTTCAACCAACAAGCTGGAAAGTCTGATTCTAAGATTAAAAGAAAAATATACCATTGTAATCGTCACCCACAATATGCAACAAGCGGCTCGGGTTTCAGATCAAACTGCCTTTTTCCTGAATGGTGAAATTGTAGAGTATGGATCAACCCAAAGTATATTTTCGAACCCACAACATGAAAAAACAAAGCAATATATTATGGGGGAATTTGGTTAATGGACAAGAGGATTCTATTGGGCTTAGCCTACAATAAAACTTGCTTTTTCTCTGGTTTTGCGAAAAACTAGTAGAGAGAGTTTTAAAATGGAGTAGGTGAGACAATGGATAAAATTTTGTCAGCTATTTTTATTCCGGCAATTTTAATGATTCTTTTTACTAGAGTGACTTATAGAAGGAGTGTAGGTTTTCTTTTAACCTTAGCCCTCATTATTGTGTCTGCTTATAAAGGTTATATTTATGGGTGGGGATTAATTGCGATCGAGGCAGCATCGTTAACCGTAGGCCTTTTTATCACGGATCGAATGGTGAAAAAGAAAAGACCAGCTAAAAATGAGTAACAATCCAAGGAAAAATAGAAGCATTAGTACGAAGGCAGGCCCGCTAGCAGGTCCTGTTTTTTTCTATTGGATGGATCGTGAAAATAGCAACGAAAATACGTTCGCTTTTCACTGGTTATCTATATAGGAATTGTGGTAAAATGTAAGACATGTAAAAATAAATCACCATTAGATCATATAGATAAAAAATGTGTTAGGAGGAAAACTTATTGGATCACACATTTGAATTAGTATCAAGATACAAGCCATCAGGGGATCAACCGCAAGCAATTGAACAGCTTGTCGAAGGAATTCATAATGGAAAAAAATACCAAACTCTACTAGGAGCGACCGGAACTGGGAAGACTTTTACTATCTCTAATATGATTCGGGAAGTGAACAAGCCGACACTGGTTATTGCCCACAATAAGACACTTGCGGGACAGCTTTATAGTGAGTTTAAAGAGTTTTTTCCGAATAATGCCGTGGAGTACTTTGTCAGTTATTATGATTACTATCAACCAGAAGCTTATGTGCCGCAAACAGACACGTATATTGAGAAAGATGCCAGTATTAATGATGAAATTGATAAATTGCGACACTCCGCGACATCCGCTTTATTCGAACGTAGAGACGTGATTATCATTGCCAGTGTTTCCTGTATTTATGGTTTGGGGTCACCATCTGAATATCGGGACCATGTTTTATCGATGAGAACGGGAATGGAAATTGAACGAAATCAATTATTACGTCGTTTAGTAGATATTCAGTACGCTCGCAACGATATTGACTTTCAACGGGGAACTTTTCGCGTTCGTGGAGATGTAGTGGAAATCTTTCCAGTCTCTCGTGATGAGCATTGCATACGGATTGAGTTTTTTGGAGATGAAATTGATCGGATTCGCGAAGTAGATGTGCTCACAGGGGAAATTTTAGGCGATCGAGAACATGCAGCTGTTTTTCCAGCTTCTCACTTTGTTACCGGTGAAGATAAAATGAAAATAGCAATAGAGAATATTGAAAAAGAATTGGAAGAGCAGTTAGCAATATTAAAAGAAAACGACAAATTATTAGAAGCACAACGATTGGAACAGCGAACAAGGTATGATCTGGAAATGATGCGCGAAATGGGGTTTTGCTCTGGAATCGAAAACTATTCACGACATTTGACCTTAAGACCGGCTGGGGCCACACCCTATACATTGCTTGATTATTTTCCAGATGATTTTCAAATTGTGATCGATGAATCTCATGTGACCCTCCCGCAAATACGGGGAATGTATAATGGAGACCAAGCGAGAAAACAAGTATTAGTGGATCATGGTTTTCGTCTACCATCGGCTTTGGATAATCGCCCTTTGAAGTTTGAGGAATTTGAAAAACATATTAACCAAATTGTCTTTGTATCCGCGACTCCAGGCCCGTTTGAACTAGAACATACGCCACAAATGGTTGAACAAATTATCCGGCCAACCGGATTATTAGATCCAAAAATTGATGTTCGTCCGATTGAGGGGCAAATTGATGATTTGATTAGTGAAATTCATTTACGGGTAGAACGAAATGAACGAGTTCTTGTGACAACCTTAACGAAAAAAATGTCAGAGGATTTAACGGATTATCTAAAAGAGATTGGCGTTAAGGTCCAGTATTTGCACTCCGAAATTAAAACATTAGAACGGATTGAAATCATTCGCGATTTACGCATGGGAACCTTTGACGTATTAGTTGGCATTAATCTGCTAAGGGAAGGTTTGGATATTCCCGAGGTTTCACTTGTGGCGATATTAGATGCGGATAAAGAAGGATTTTTGCGTTCTGAACGTTCTCTGATTCAGACGATTGGGCGTGCGGCAAGAAACGCCAACGGACACGTCATCATGTATGCCGATCGGATGACCGATTCCATGGAAAAAGCCATTCATGAAACAGAACGCCGTCGTTCCATTCAAGAAAAATATAATCAAGAACATGGTATCACACCGATGACCATTCAGAAGGATATACGGGATGTTATTCGTGCTACCGTTGCAGCCGAGGATCCTGCAGAATATACAGCTAAAGGCAAATTGAAAAAAATGTCCAAACAGGAAAGAGAAGAATTTATTGAAACGATGGAAATGGAAATGAAGGAAGCGGCTAAAGCATTAGACTTTGAACGTGCAGCACAATTACGTGATGCCATATTGGAATTGAAAGCGGAAGGATGAGCAAATCATGGCACAAGACCAAATTATTATCCAAGGGGCAAGAGCTCACAATTTAAAAAACATTGATGTAACGATACCAAGGGATAAGCTCGTTGTATTAACGGGCCTATCCGGGTCAGGAAAATCTTCCTTAGCCTTTGACACCATTTATGCGGAGGGGCAAAGAAGATATGTAGAATCTTTATCAGCCTATGCGCGACAATTTTTAGGGCAAATGGATAAACCGGATGTAGATGCCATTGAAGGCCTTTCTCCAGCCATTTCGATTGACCAGAAAACAACGAGTCGCAACCCGCGTTCAACCGTTGGAACGGTCACAGAAATTTATGATTATCTGCGCTTACTCTTTGCGCGAGTTGGCAAGCCCATCTGTCCGATCCACGGAATTGAAATTAGTTCGCAAACGATTGAACAAATGGTCGATCGGATTATGACCTATCCAGAACGAACAAGATTACAAGTGCTCGCACCGGTTGTTTCTGGGCGCAAGGGAGCGCATGTAAAAGTATTAGAAGGAATAAAAAAACAAGGTTATGTGCGTGTGCGGATTGATGGTGAAGTCGAAGATCTTGGGGAAGAGATCAAGCTGGAAAAAAACAAAAAGCATTCAATTGAAGTGATTGTGGATCGGATTGTTGTGAAGGAAGGCGTTGAAGCAAGATTAGCGGATTCGCTTGAGACAGCCCTTGGCTTAGGCGAAGGAAAAGTAGTCATCGATATCATTGGACAAGAGGAACTGCTATTTAGTGAAAATCACGCTTGTCCTGAATGTGGATTTTCGATTGATAAATTAGAGCCAAGAATGTTTTCTTTTAACAGCCCTTTTGGAGCTTGTCCTGATTGTGACGGGCTTGGTTCTACATTAGAGGTCGACCCTGATCTTGTGATTCCGGATCGTTCTCTAACACTGAACGAAAATGCGATCGCACCTTGGATTCCCGTTAGCTCACAGTATTACCCCCAGCTTTTAAAAACCGTTTGTCGCCATTTTCAGATTGATATGGATACACCTGTAGAGGATCTGCCAGAAAAAGATTTAAACATCATCCTCTATGGTTCATCAGATGAAGTATTTACATTTCGATATCAAAACGATTTTGGCCGCATGCATGAAAGTCAGGTCCGTTTTGAAGGGGTGCTTCATAATGTGGAACGTCGTTATCGGGAAACAAGCTCAGATTATATCCGTGAGCAAATGGAGAAATATATGGCTCAGCAGTCTTGTCCCCGCTGTAAGGGACATCGTTTGAAAGAGGAAAGTTTAGCTGTTAAAATAGCGGGTCACCATATTAGTGAAGTGACGGAGCTATCTGTGAATGATGCCAATCAGTTTTTTCAGGAACTGACGTTATCAGAGAAAGATATGCAAATTGCCAAGTTAATTTTACGAGAAATTGGTGAAAGACTCGGTTTTCTCGTCAATGTGGGACTAGATTATTTAACGCTAAACCGGGCTGCCGGGACTTTATCAGGCGGCGAAGCGCAACGTATTCGTTTAGCGACGCAAATTGGTTCAAGATTAACGGGGGTTCTTTATATTTTAGATGAGCCTTCCATTGGCCTTCATCAACGAGATAATGATCGCTTAATTGCTACCTTAAAAAACATGCGGGATATCGGGAATACCTTAATTGTGGTCGAACATGATGAAGATACCATGCTCGCTGCAGATTATTTAATTGATATTGGACCAGGTGCTGGAGTACATGGCGGTGAGATCATCGCCCAAGGAACGCCGCAAGAAGTCGCTGCAAACAAGGCTTCTTTAACAGGTCAATATTTATCAGGTGAAAGGTTTATTCCTTTACCGATTGAACGTCGCAAACCAGATGGCCGCTATCTTGAGATTAAGGGAGCAAAAGAAAATAATTTAAAAAATGTTCACGTAAAAATCCCACTTGGTTTGTTTGTTGCGGTAACAGGTGTGTCGGGTTCGGGAAAAAGTACTTTGGTCAATGAAATTCTTTATAAAACATTGGCCCAGAAGCTTCATAGAGCCAAAACAAGACCAGGTGTATTTAAAGAAATAAAAGGAATCGAACATCTCGAAAAAGTAATTGATATTGATCAATCGCCAATAGGTAGAACCCCGCGTTCCAATCCTGCTACTTACACAGGTGTGTTTGATGATGTAAGGGATGTTTACGCAGCGACCAATGAAGCAAAGGTCCGAGGATATAAGAAGGGACGTTTTAGCTTTAATGTCAAAGGTGGACGTTGTGAAGCGTGTAAAGGGGATGGCATCATCAAAATTGAAATGCATTTTCTTCCTGATGTCTATGTTCCATGTGAAGTTTGTCACGGTAGTAGGTATAACCGGGAAACATTGGAAGTAAAATATAAAGGGAAAAATATTGCAGATGTTTTAGATATGACGATTGAAGATGGATTAGAATTTTTCGCTAATATCCCTAAAATCAAGCGTAAATTGCAAACAATTGTTGATGTTGGTCTCGGGTATATGAAATTAGGGCAGCCGGCTACAACGCTCTCCGGAGGGGAAGCGCAAAGGGTGAAACTTGCTTCAGAACTACATCGTCGTTCGAATGGTCGCTCTTTATATATATTAGACGAGCCAACAACTGGGTTGCACGTAGATGATATCGCCCGTTTATTAGGGGTTTTACAAAGACTTGTGGATAATGGCGACACCGTTTTGGTTATAGAGCATAACTTAGATGTGATCAAAACAGCTGATTACCTGATTGATTTAGGACCTGAAGGTGGCGATAAAGGTGGAACAATTGTCGCAAAAGGTACCCCTGAAAAAGTGACACAATCAGTCGACTCTTATACAGGACGATACCTCAAGCCCATTTTAGAGCGGGATAAAGAACGAATGAATCAAAAAGTCGCCGAAAAAATGAACGTTTAAGAAGCCGCACACCACTCGAATATTAGGCCAACAGGACGTTAGCCCGCGTCTACTGATGAAAAGTTTATCAGCTTTTTTGAAACCTATAAAGGCCCATATCCGTAAATTCTGTTAGAACCTAAAAGGAGGAAGCTGACGTGAACGAGGAAAAGAAACGAATACTTGAATTGGTACAAAATGGTAAGCTCTCAGCACAAGAAGCGATTATTCTGTTAGAAGCACTTGAAGAAGGATCGTCTAAAGACTCATCGACAGCCAAGCCAAAGGAAGAGGAATCACAAGTACACACAGCTCCAGCTATTCAAACGGAAACACAAGAAGAGCAGACTTCCCACCAAGAGAAGCAAACAGAAAAAGACAAGGAGAAGGAAACAGCGGATACGGCTGAAACCATTTATTCTCAGCTAGAAGCTGCTGGTGAGCGATTATTTGATTTTGTGCAAACTACTTTTAATAAAATGAAGGACCTTGATTTTCAATTTACTCAAACAGTTGAAATACCTCATACTTTTCAACAGGCGGGAGAAGAGGTTGAACGAATCGATATTGATGTGGCAAACGGTCCTGTAAGAATAAAGACCTGGGATCAACCAGAAGTAAGGATTGAGTGCCAGGCAAAAGTCTACCGTACAGAAGACCGCGAAGAAGCAAGAACCTATTTTCTAGATCATAGCGTGTTTAAGTTTGAGAATGGATTATTAATCTTCGGTACTCAATCCAAACTGATGAAGGTGGAAGCGGTCGTTTATATACCTGAAAAACTGTATAAGAAAATCTCGATTCGCGTCTTTACTGGTGGAGTAAGGGGCACGAATTTACAAGCGGAATCTTTCGTTGTTAAGACAACGAACGGAAAAGCAGAACTTACAAATATTCGCGGAGAGGAACTCGATTTAGACACTGTCAATGGTCAAGTCGTGCTTGTTGAATCTGAAATTGAAAAGGTAGAAGCCGAAACAGTCAATGGCACGATTAAAACGGAAGGTGTTTACAAAGATCTAGGACTGCAATCCTTAAATGGTAATATTGATTGTATTGTCACGAAACAAGCTCCACGTATCATGGAAACAAAATCGGTGACAGGGAACATTCATATTACGCTTCCGAACGGGGTCGCGATTGATGGGGATGTTCAATCCAATGTAGGAAATTATAAACTACAATTAAATGATGTTGACATCATGCATGAAAAGAATGAAATTATCCAAAAACAGGTGAAATTCAAACGGACAGGTACAAGTGCCGAAACCGTTCATTTGGTGGCGAACACGAAGACAGGCTCTGTCTATATTCGCGAAGAAGAAGGTCAGTAAAATGAAGTGGAGTATAGGGATTTTAGTGAACGCCCTTTTATTCCTCGCCTTTGCGGGATATTTTGAAGGGGTTGAGGTGTCGAGTATATGGTCGGCCATTGGGGCTAGCATTATTCTGTCTATATTAAATATGCTTGTACGTCCCATTCTCATTCTTTTCACTTTACCTGTCACATTATTAACTTTAGGACTATTTTTATTTGTGATCAATGCTTGTACATTATTAATGACAGACGCTTTAATGGGGAGTTTGTTCGAAATCTCTGGATTTGGTTTGGCTCTGCTCCTCGCCGTCATCATGTCCTTAATTAATGTCCTGATCCAAAAAGTCATCATAGAACCGCGAAGAAGAGATTGACATATAAGAGCTCTAAAAGGTATATACTTCCCTTTTGGAGCTCCTTTTGTATGTTGAGTTCGCTACTTCTTCTTTTATAATAAGGATTTCGCTTAATTAAAAAGTTCCTGAAAATAGGGGTGTGTGCGATTGTTCAAAGAAAATGTAAATCGAATAGTGGTTTTTATATCGTCTGTAATGATAAAATAGTACAATGATGTCTAGATACCTCATCATAAGAATGATTACTTAAACGGCAAGGAGTGATGGACTTGTCCAAAGTTCGGACAGAAGATATCATCAAGCGTTTCGATTTGGAGCTTGTAAGTGGAGAAGAAGGTGTTCATAAACCGATTACAACGACCGACATTTCTCGCCCAGCCTTGGAATTGGCAGGTTTCTTTAATTATTATCCTGCGGAACGTGTTCAGTTATTAGGTAGAACAGAAATCGATTTTAGTGGAAGGCTATTGAAAAGTGAAAGAAAAGAACGAATGGAATTGCTTTGTAATGATATAACACCAGCTATTATCATTTCACGAGGGTTAGACATTCCCAAGGAATTAATTGAATCCTCAGAACGTAATAGCGTTCCTTTGTTAAGAACACCGATGAAGACGACGCGCTTTTCCAGTAAGTTGACGAACTACTTAGAAAGTGAATTAGCGCCTACAACGGCTGTACATGGTGTTTTAATTGATATTTATGGTATCGGTGTATTGCTCACTGGACAAAGTGGTGTTGGTAAAAGTGAGACCGCATTAGCCTTAATTAAACGCGGCCATCAGCTTGTCGCCGATGATTGTGTGGAAATCAGTGAAATTGAGGAAAATATGTTAGTGGGAAGCCCGCCCCCATTATTAAAGCAACTTTTAGAAATTCGTGGCTTAGGGATCATCAATGTGATGACCTTGTTTGGCGCCGGCGCCGTTCGCTCAAGTAAAAAAATTACCTTATCTGTTCATTTAGAACTTTGGGATGAACAAAAGCATTATGATCGGGTAGGACTTGATGAAGATAAAGTTAAGATCATTAATACGGAAATCCCTAAATTAACGATCCCTGTAAGACCTGGACGTAACCTAGCTGTTATTATTGAAGTGGCTGCGATGAATTTCCGCTTGAAGAATATGGGAGTCAATGCGGCAAAGCAATTTACAGAAAGACTCGCTGAAGTCATTCAAAATGGTAGTGACCAAGATATCATTACCTAATAAATGGAAAGGAGTGGGAGAATGGGAATTGAACCAATTAACCCAGTAGCGCTCCAATTAGGACCTTTTGCTATTCGTTGGTATGGCATTATTATTGGTTTAGGAATTGCACTAGCGCTAATTGTTGCGGTACGTGAAGGGGATAAGAGGGGCCTGCCAAAAGATACATTTACGGACCTTTTGATCTGGGCGATTCCGATTTCGATTATTTGTGCACGGCTTTATTATGTCCTGTTTGAATGGGGATTTTATTCCCAACACCCAGAAAAGATTATTAAAATCTGGGAAGGTGGTATCGCCATTCATGGTGCTTTAATCGGTGCCGTGGCGACTGCTGTGGTCTTTTGCCGGAAAAAGGGAATTTCTTTTTGGAAATTGGCTGATATTGCGGCCCCAAGCATTATTTTAGGACAAGCGATTGGTCGTTGGGGAAATTTCATTAACCAAGAAGCACATGGGGAAGCTGTTTCCAGAGCGTTCTTAGAAAATCTCCATCTGCCCCAATTTATTATTGATCAAATGTACATAAATGGAGAATACTATCACCCGACTTTTTTATATGAATCTGTCTGGAATATGATTGGTTTTCTTATCCTGCTCGCTTTGAGAAAAAGTTCCTTACGGCGTGGAGAGCTTTTCTTAAGTTATATCATTTGGTATTCGATTGGACGCTTTTTTGTGGAAGGATTGCGTACAGACAGCTTAATGCTAGATTCATTAAGAATGGCCCAAGTCATTTCACTCGCTTTAATTTTAATTGCCGTGGCCATCTGGTTCTATCGTCGTTATACGGGGATGGCGAAACAAAAATATAAGGATCAAAGTTCATAATTCAATAGAAAGGAGAATGGGCATGCAACGGAATATTACAACCTTATTGTTCGATTTGGATGGAACTTTAATTGATACGAATGAATTGATCATTTCCTCTTATTTACATACATTGGAGCAATATTTTCCAGGTCAGTTTCAACGTGAAGATGTACTTCCGTTTATGGGGCCGTCTTTAGCTGATGTTTTTCATGGATTAGATTCTGAAAAGGCGGAAGAAATGATCCAAGTGTATCGTACACATAATCTTGAACAACATGATTTGCTTGTAAAAGAATTTGACGGCGTGTTTGAAACAGTAAGGACATTACATGAAAATGGCTATAAATTGGCGATTGTTTCGACAAAGAAAAGAGATACAGTCTTGAAAGGGTTGAAATTAACTCATTTAGAGCCGTTTTTTAAAGTAGTGATCACGATGGATGAAGTTGAAAAGGTAAAACCAGATCCTGAACCTTTAAACAAGGCGATGCATTTACTCGATTCACAACCAGAGGAAACGATGATGATTGGCGATAATCATCATGATATTCTTGGTGGTAAAAATGCAGGTACTGCCACTTGTGGGGTTGCTTGGTCTTTGAAAGGGAAGGATCATTTACAAAGTTATCACCCTGATTTTATGCTTGACCATATGTCTGATTTATTGAATATCATTGGAGTCAAACCCCAATGAGACGGACAGAACGCTTTCCAGTAGAGGGAGCGAATTCTTTATGGCATGTATATAAAACCGTTCCATTTTGGAAAGTAGTGAAAAACTTTATCGTCATCCAAACAGCTAGGTACACTCCCTTTCTAGGACTTAAAAGCTGGATGTATCGGCGTTTCCTAAAGATGGAGATTGGTCAAAAAACAGCTTTTGCGTTGATGGTCATGTTAGATGTGATGTTTCCAGAGAAAATCAAGGTGGGCGAAAATACCGTCATTGGTTATAATACCACGATTCTAGCCCATGAATATTTGATTAAGGAATATCGGTTAGGCACAGTGGAAATTGGTGACCATGTCATGATCGGAGCGAATACCACGATTTTACCAGGCATTACAATAGGAGACCAAGCGATTGTATCTGCAGGTACACTTGTCCATAAAGACGTACCTGCAGGAGCATTCGTGGGAGGAAATCCCATGAAAGTGATTTATACAAGGGAAGAACGTGAAGAGCGTTGGAAAGATGATCCTATCTATGGTACAAGTAAAACACCTAAACAATAATAGGTGTTTTATTTATGCTGTTTCTTTGGTATGCCATTATGAATCAGTCAAGACAAAAAGACAGCCCCACGTAATTTTACCTAGTTTACGTGTTTGTAAATAAAAACTTGTATAAAAGTAGAAAATTTTCCAAGATTCGCGGTGTGTCAGCATGGGTGTCGTATGATATACTACAAAAAGCGACAAAGGAATACAGCAACGGAGGATCTTGATGTTTAACAACTCGAAGGGAAAATTAGATAAAGCAAAAATATTCTCATTTATTCCAACAGGAGAATACTATTTTAATAGAGGTATTAAGGCTTATGATCGTTTTGATATGAAGCAGGCAAAGAAATATTTAAAACGAGCTTTCGAATTAGAACCTTTGGACCCCATTATTGCCTGTCAATTAGCCATTGTTCATACCGAAATAGGAGAGTATGAGGAGTCTAATGCCCTTTTAAAAATGGTGTTGGAAGAGTTAGATGAAAGTTTAACCGAGTGTTATTATTTTATGGCTAATAATTTTGCCCATCTAGGCCTATTTACAGAGGCCTATAAAAATGCAAATCTCTATCTTGAGTTGGACGAAGTGGGAGAATTTGCGGAGGAAGCAAAGGAATTATTAGATTTAATTGGAATAGAAGACGAAGAAATCTTTTCTGAACTTGTTAAACAAGATGAAATGATTGACCATCTTGACCAAGCAAGAAGTTTATTGCAAGAAGGGGCATTTTCCCAAGCGATCGAAATACTTAAGCAAACGGTGAAGGATTATCCTGAACTTTGGCCAGCATACAATAATTTGGCCTTAGCCTATTTTTATGAAGGAAAAACAGAAAAAGCATTTGAAATGATCCAATATGTTTTGGAACAGAGTCCTGGTAATTTACATGCCCTTTGTAATTTAGCTGTATTTCTTTATTATGAAGAAAAACTAGATGAGCTAGAGGAATTACTTCAAGCATTGGATAAGGTTCAACCGATTCATTTTGAACATCGTTATAAATTAGGCGCGACTTTTGCTTTAACAGGAAGGTATCATCAAGCTTATTATTGGCTACGTCATTTACAGAAGTATGGTTATGAAGGAGATTATTCTTATTATTATTGGTTAGCAAAATCCGCTTACTTTTCTGGAAATCATAGAGCAGCCTCTGAAGCTTGGGAGAAATTAATCGATTTAAACCCTGCGCTTGCACAAAAGGAACCATGGAAGGTCACGGAAGAAGCGATCACTCATTTTGAAAATGAGGATGTCACTATTATGAGATGGTTGAATAGTGAACATGTTGAAAATCGGTTATATGGAATCTTTTTAGTTTCTGTGTCCACTTCTAAAGTGGAGATATATAAGCAATTGGAGCAAATGGACTTAGACCGATTCACTCCCTTTGAAAAAAGATACTTAACCTATATTTTGCAGACAGAATTAAACCCTGAGTTTTCTTCGGAGGGAGAAATCAAACAGGGACATGAAGTCGCTATGGTATTATACGAAAAGTATCAAGCGCAAGCATGGGAAAGACGTAGTTTACTTCTATTGTGGTTTCGGGCGTTTTTTAAAATGATGGAGAACCAAAGTGCAATAACAAATCCTTTCGCATTAGCAGGGGCAGTTGAGTATATATGGTTAAAAACTCGCCATAATAAAAAAACACAATTGGAAATCGCAAAGGAGTATGCTATTTCTACTTCCACTTTACGGAAATATGTCCGTATTTTGGAAAACGAATTGGAATGAGCAGATAAATAGACGAAACGGACGCTGTTTAATACGATAGAAATAGATCATAAAGCTATAAAATATTTATGTTTGAAAATAGATGATAAAGGAGTGTACAGCATGTCGGATGAAAAAATATATGATGTGATTATTATCGGAGCAGGGCCGGCTGGAATGACAGCGGCTGTTTATACATCGAGATCCAATCTTTCTACGTTAATGATTGAACGCGGTATTCCAGGTGGGCAAATGGCGAATACAGAGGATGTTGAAAACTATCCAGGTTTTGACCATATTCTTGGCCCAGAATTGTCCACGAAAATGATGGACCATGCGAAAAAATTTGGAGCAGAGTATGCATATGGAGATATAAAAGAAGTTGTCGATCAAGACACTTATAAATTGATAAAAGCGGGCAACAAAGAATATAAAGCACGTGCCGTTATTATTACAACTGGTGCTGAATACCGAAAAATCGGCATACCAGGTGAAGAAGAATTAACCGGCCGTGGTGTATCTTATTGCGCTGTTTGTGATGGGGCATTCTTTAAGGATAAGGAACTTGTCGTTGTGGGCGGTGGAGACTCGGCTGTTGAAGAGGGAGTATACCTCACACGCTTTGCAAGCAAGGTAACGATTGTGCATCGTCGTGACGAATTACGTGCCCAAAAAATTCTCCAAGACCGTGCGTTTGCCAATGATAAGGTTGAATTCATTTGGAATCATACCGTTAAAGAGGTTAATGAGGAAAATGGAAAAGTAGGATCTGTTACACTTGTTTCCACCGAAAATGGTGAGGAGAGAAACTTCAAAACAGACGGTGTCTTTATCTACATCGGAATGGACCCATTAACAAAGCCATTTGAAAATTTAGGAATTACAAATTCCCAAGGATATATTGAAACAAATGCAGAAATGGAAACGAAAATCCCTGGTGTTTTTGCAGCCGGAGATGTTCGTGACAAACTCCTTCGCCAAATCGTCACTGCAACAGGTGACGGTAGTATCGCAGCGCAAAGTGCACAAATCTATATTGAAAATTTAAAAGATAGAATAGGTGCCACTCAATAAAGAGGATAAGGATCTTCCGTTAAAACCGCCCACGTCCTGTGGGCAACACGGAAGTCAGTACATCCTGTACAAGTAAAAAGTTACACTGAATTAATGTGTTTGTAACAGTAGTGAAATGATTTTCGGGTATAGTATTTACATGAGATATTGACCCCCTTTTTATACAATATCCCTTTTTTTGAAAGCACAGGCCTTCGGGTTTGTGCTTCTTTTTTACGAACTTTTTTCGGACATCCTCCATCCTCTAAAACAGGAATTTTTTAAAAGTAATGCTGGCTGTCATTTCACCTCCATTGATAGTATAATAACAGGAGAAAGATAGCGAAACGGAAAATGGAGTGGGATTCATGAGCACATTAGGGTCTGAAGAAATACAGTTAGTCATAATCACCGGAATGTCAGGGGCAGGAAAAACAGTGGCAATCCACAGTTTTGAAGATTTAGGTTTCTTTTGCGTGGACAATTTACCCCCTGCTTTAATGCCAAAATTTCTGGAATTAATGAAGGAATCTGGAAATAAGATGAATAAGGTAGCTCTTGTGATGGATTTACGAGGGCGAGAATTTTTTGATACTTTACTACGTGTTTTGGATGAACTTTCTGATTCTACATGGATGACTCCGCAGATTCTTTTTCTCGATGCAAATGATGCGGCGCTTGTAAGACGATATAAGGAAACACGTCGCTCTCACCCGCTTGCAACAGAGGGATTACCACTTGAAGGAATCAGACGAGAACGCCATATTCTGGATGAATTAAAAGGCCGTGCCCAATTGATTTATGATACATCCAATATGCAACCGAAAGAATTACGCGAAAAAATTATTGAAGATTTTTCTGCAAATAAAAAGACCATATTTACAGTCAATGTGATGTCATTTGGGTTCAAACATGGAATTCCGATTGATGCAGATTTAGTATTTGATGTACGTTTCTTACCAAATCCGCATTATATCGATCATATGCGGCCCAAAACGGGAATGGAAGAGGAAGTCTATCAGTATGTTTTAAAGTGGAATGATACGCAGAAATTCCTAGCGAAAACGACAGATTTACTCACTTTTATGTTACCCCTCTATAAACGGGAAGGGAAAAGTCAGCTTGTGATTGCCATTGGCTGCACAGGTGGACAACATCGCTCTGTTGCCCTTTCTGAATATATTGGTGAGTTTTATGAGAATGATTATCACGTATCGATTACACATCGAGATATTCAAAAGAGAAAGGGAAAAACATTATGACAGATACATCAAGGCCTAAGATTGCCGTCGTAGGAGGAGGGACAGGATTACCCGTTCTTTTGCGAGGGTTGAAGAATCTTCCTGTTGAGTTATCCGCCATTGTAACAGTAGCGGATGATGGGGGGAGCTCAGGCCGACTAAGAGAAGAAATGGAAATACCACCACCAGGGGATGTCAGAAATGTCATTGCTGCATTATCAGATCAAGAACCCTTGATCATTGAAATGTTTCAGCATCGTTTTAATTCAAATAGTGAACTTTCTGGTCATTCCCTAGGCAATTTAATTCTTGCCGCCCTCACATCCATCACCGGAGATTTTGTCCATGCGATTCAAGAGATGAGCCGGGTATTAAATGTACGCGGTCATGTTCTTCCAGCGGCGAATCAATGTGTTGTATTGAATGCGGAAATGGAGGACGGTTCGATTGTTAGTGGAGAATCGAAAATTCCTGAATCAGGGAAAGCTGTAAAAAGAGTTTTTTTAACCCCTGAGCCAATTAAGCCTTTAAAGGAGACCATCCAAGTCATCCGTGAAGCGGACCTGATTGTATTAGGACCAGGAAGCTTGTATACCAGTATTTTGCCAAACCTATTAGTACCTGGAATTGGGGAAGAGATTTGTGAAGCAAAAGCCAAAAAAGTATATATTTGCAACCTCATGACACAGCCTGGAGAGACATTGGACTTCTCAGCCAGTGATCATATTCAAGCTCTATATTCCCATATGGATTGCTCTTTTATCGATCTTATATTAGTGAATAATGAGCCAATACCGACTCATTTAAAATATCGATACCAGGAAGAGCAAGCGAGACCAGTAGTATTTGACGTAGAGAACCTCGCGAATTTGGGAATTGAAGTGATTGCTGAAGAAATAGTTAGCCTAGATAAAGGACTTGTTCGTCATGACACCGAAAAAGTCGCTCAAATTCTCTATTCACTCATTGAAAAGGAATAGGACAATCGGGTCGAATTGACAAGCTTTCTTTTGAAGCTTGCTTTTGCCAACCTCTGGTTACGCGCTTAGAAGTTAACCAGACAAAAAAGGGTACATAATTCCGACTGCAACGATATGAAAGAAAATCCATTCATAAATTTGCTTAAAGAGTGCTCTTACCTGTATCATTTTACGATTTTCTTAGGAGGTGGCAGATGTGTCGTTTGCTTCAGACACAAAAAAAGAATTAACAACATTAGAAACTGCGGATTGCTGTGCAAAGGCCGAATTGTCTGCCCTTATTAGAATGAATGGCTCACTTTCCTTTTCCAATCGCATCCTTGTTGTCAATGTGCAAACAGAAAATGCAGCCATTGCTAGAAGAATTTATGTTTTAATTAAGAGGATTTACGCTACTGAGGTAGAATTATTAGTTAGGAAGAAAATGCGCCTCAAGAAAAATAATGTGTATATTGTCCGTCTCAAAAAACAGGCGGAAATCATATTACGAGATTTAAAGATTTTAGGGGATGGATTTACCTTTGTGCACGATATTGATCAGGATTTAATTGTCGATGAGTGCTGCAAACGTTCGTATTTACGAGGGGCTTTCCTAGCAGGGGGGTCTGTGAATAACCCGGAGACATCTTCCTACCATCTTGAAATTGCTTCTCTATATAAAGAGCATAATCAGGCGCTTTCTGAGCTTATGAATGAATTCTCCTTGAACAGTAAGTTTTTAGAGCGAAAAAATGGGTATATTACTTACCTAAAAGAAGCGGAGAAAATTGCTGATTTTCTGAGCGTGATCGGAGCTCATAATGCCCTATTGAAATTTGAAGATGTTCGAATTGTTCGGGACATGCGTAATTCCGTGAACCGTCTTGTGAATTGTGAAACAGCTAATTTGAATAAAACGATTGGTGCTTCATTAAGACAAGTGGAAAATATCCGCTATATTCAGGAAACAGAAGGCTTGGACATCTTACCAGATAAACTGCGGGAAATTGCTATTTTGCGTATGGAACATCAAGATTTAACCTTGAAGGAATTAGGCGAAATGGTTTCCGGAAATCCGATTAGTAAATCGGGCATTAATCATCGATTAAGAAAAATTGATGAAATTGCGGAAAAAATACGCAAAGGTAGAACAAGCAACACATATAAATAAGTAAAGGGGTGAGGAGCTATGGTGGTCAAAGAAATAGAAGTAAAATTGCCAGCCGGATTACAATCTCGTTATGCAGCAGAATTTGTCCAAGAGGCAAGCAACTTTGCCGCAGATGTTTATCTTGAAAAGGGCGGGAGAAATGTCAATGCAAAAAGTATTATGGGTCTAATGAGTCTTGCGATTGGACCAAATGAAATGGTGAAACTCTCTGCTACAGGTACTGACGAAGAAGAAGCTGTTGCACAGTTATCGAACTTTATTGAAAATAACAAGTAGTGCTTAAGAAAGAGTGTTGAAGCAATCATTTAACACTCTTTTTTCCTTGTAGTATAGTAAACTATAAAATTCTTGTCTTGTGGTTAAGTTCTAAATGTGGGTATTGACGTCCGGCTCCAGCGCCCAGCGACTAGCAAACTTTCGGTGCCTTCCTACGATAAGTCAACATCAGCTCGCCTTTCAGGCTCACTGTGTTTCCTTTATCTCGTCAGGCCCCTAAAAAGTTTGTACGTCGCTAAACGCTTGCGCCTTTGTTCAAAAGCCTGTACATACGAGCTAGAATTTCATGATGAATTCTGTCAAGAAAAATTTAAAAGCGATTAAAATGCAAGTAGTTGGGATTTAATGATTGAGGGAGTCTAGTTATGTTAAAACAGTTTTTTTCTTACTATAAACCACATCGACGTTTATTTATGATCGACTTTTCGAGTGCTGTGATCGTGGCCATTTTGGAATTAGCCTTTCCGGTTGCGGTCCAATGGTTTATTGATAAACTATTACCAGAAGGCGATTGGAATAAAATATTTACAGTTGGTGTTCTTTTACTAATTGTCTATTTATTGAGCACAGCCCTTCAATATATTGTTAGTTATTTAGGACATAAGTTAGGGATTAATATCGAAACGGATATGCGGGAGCAATTATTTACCCATGTGCAACGGCAATCGTTTCGCTTTTTTGATAATACGAAGACCGGTCATATTATGAGTCGGATCTCGAATGATTTATTTGATATCGGAGAGCTTGCCCATCATGGTCCAGAAGATTTCTTTATTGCAATCATGACATTTATCGGTGCTTTTTCGATCATGTTTCATATTAATCCGAGTTTAGCGGTAATCACTTTTATTATGGTACCTTTCCTTATTTGGTTAGTCACCTATTGCAATATTAAAATGAATCAGGCGTGGAAAAATATGTATGGCCGGATTGCGGATGTCAATGCGAGAGTGGAAGACAGTGTCTCGGGTGCCCGGGTTGTGCAGTCTTTTACAAATGAGCAATTTGAAATTAATCGTTTCAAAAAAGATAATGGTTTATTCCGAACCGCCAAGCTCGCGGCATACAAAGTTATGGCAGGCACTCATTCCAGTATTTATATGATGACAAGACTGGTTACTTTATTAGTGCTTGTTGTAGGTGCCTGGTTTAGTTTTAATGGGCAATTAACATATGGAGAATTGGTTAGCTTTGTTCTTTATGTGAATGTATTGGTTAAACCAGTGGATAAAATTAGTGCTTTACTTGAATTGTATCCGAAAGGGATGGCTGGATTTAAACGATTCTTGGATCTCATTGACCAAGAACCGGAAATTCAAGATCGGTTGGATGCTGTAGCGGTTGATCACTTGATGGGAAATATCCATTTTGAAGATGTTCACTTTCAGTATGATGACCATAAAAAAGTTTTAAAAGGAATAGATTTAAATATTCGTGCAGGGGAGACGGTAGCTTTTGTCGGGCCCTCTGGTGCCGGAAAAACAACGATTTGTTCTTTGATCCCGCGTTTTTATGATGTGGACAAGGGAGCGATTATGATTGATGGAATGGATATTCGTGAGATGACGAAACATTCTTTGCGCTCACAAATTGGCATTGTTCAGCAAGATGTCTTTCTCTTTACAGGGACGATTCGTGAAAATATTGCTTATGGGAAACAGGGTGCCAGTGAAGAGGAAATACGTGAAGCGGCCAGGAAAGCTCATTTAGAGGATTTTATCGCTTCACTTCCTGAAGGGTATGAAACACAAGTAGGGGAGCGAGGTTTAAAACTATCTGGTGGTCAAAAACAAAGACTAGCCATTGCACGCATGTTTTTGAAGAATCCGCCGATCCTCATTTTGGATGAAGCCACTTCAGCCCTTGATACGGAAACAGAAAAAATTATTCAATTAGCCCTAAATGAACTGGCTGTGAATCGTACAACCTTAGTCATTGCCCATCGCTTGGCGACGATTCGAAATGCCGACCGTGTGATGGTCGTAACCGAAAATGGCATCGAAGAAGATGGAACTTATTCGGAATTAGTCCAACAAAATGGGCTATTTGCGAGACTGCATAACATCCAATTTCAAGGGATTGAGGCATAAGTATATAAATATTGAAGCGAATGTAAAAAAGGTTGCTCTGTAATCAATAGAGCAACCTTTCACTTTGGTTATTTCTTCTCATTAATTTCTTCTTTACGTTCGATAATTCTATCGATCAAACCATATTCTTTCGCTCTTTCAGCTGTCATAAAATTATCACGGTCTGTGTCACGTTGAATAATTTCAAGTGGTTGACCTGTACGATCAGACAGAATTTGATTTAACTTTTCACGCAAGAAGAGAATTCGTTTAGCGGCAATTTCAATTTCCGTTGCTTGCCCTTGTGCACCACCAAGTGGTTGGTGAATCATGACTTCACTGTTAGGTAAAGCAAATCTTTTGCCTTTTTTACCAGCTGCAAGTAGGAAGGCACCCATTGAAGCTGCCATACCCGTACAAATGGTAGAAACATCAGGTTTTATATATTGCATCGTATCGTAGATGGCCATTCCTGCTGTAATACTACCACCAGGACTATTAATGAAGATTGTAATATCCTTTTCCGGGTTTTCTGCTTCCAAGAATAGCAACTGAGCTACAATAGAATTGGCCACATTGTCATCAATGCCACTTCCAAGCATAATAATCCGGTCTTTTAGCAAACGAGAATAAATGTCATAAGCTCGTTCCCCTCTGCTTGTTTGTTCAATGACTGTAGGAATTAAATTCATTTATTTCTCCTCCTTTTTTTAAAAAACAGATCCCCTAAAGTGTTGAAAACTTTATGTATCCTTATCATACACCGTTGGTCAGTAAAGGTCAAATGATCCAACTGGATATTTGACTTTTTGAAACCCTATAACATTCATATTCTCCATTTAGAATGTTTTTAAACAAATTTTACACGATTTCATTTGACAGAAACTTGGATGAACTAGGTGTTAGGAGGGGGGCAAGGTTAGAAGAAATGGTGAAGGGAACTTGGGATAGCGCTTCGCCTTTATTTCTTTGCAAAAAAAACATCTCTTCTTATTAAGAAAGAGATGTTTTAATTTACGTGATGATATATTACGCCCTCGGCAGGAATCGAACCCACATTTTAAGAACCGGAATCTTACGTGTTATCCGTTACACTACGAGGGCAAAAAAGGAAGCGTACGATATGAAATTATAGAACAAGTTTCCATAGAATGCAAGCTATATTTTGTTTTGTATAAATTATATGAGTTTCCATTTAAGGCGTGTATTTAATAAAATTTTCCAATTCACTTAGGGAATAGGCCCATTGATGATTTTAATATGTTATAATATAAGAACAATAGATCGGCTTCGCATGAGGGAGTTTGGTAGCACTGTTGCTCTGCCGTAAGTCTTCGGATGGGAGACTTCCCGGGAGGGAGGTGTTGCCAATGGACATTGTTAGTGCGTTAACGCTTATGATATCCTTTGGGATGTTAGTGGCGTTTATCGTTTCTGATAAAAACCATAAAAAATAATCCCTCATGCACTCTAGCAGGTATGTGAGGGATTATTTTGCCCGCTACCTACCCCTCTTGACGGGGATCGGTCTGTTGGGGACCGCTCCATGTTCACGCATGGACGGTCCTTATTATTGTATGCAATTGTAACTTTTCTATGTTCATTATAACATAAAAAAGGCGCTTGTACACATCCTAAACAATAGTTTCGCATCAATATGAAAAATGAAGTAAGGAAGAAGGATAGATGATGGACATTATTTTTTACACAAGAGACCAATGTAGCCTTTGTGTGGAGGCGAAACTTATTTTACATATATTACAAACTGAACATCCCATTAACATTATTGAAAGAGATATTGACACAAATGACGAATGGACGGAACAATATGGATTAATGATCCCTGTAATTGAAATCGATGGAGAGATCGTTCAATCCGGTATCATTGATTTATTCGCTCTAGAGGAAAAAATCAAATCTAAATTGCTTTAGAAAAAGACTAGTGGTAAAATGAACGTAGATGGCATGATTGTATTGTAAATGGGTCACTATATGTCTACGCGGGACAAAAAACACCCACCGTTAAAATTGATTCAGTTAAACCCCAATGATACAATAAAATCAGCTGCTATCCTATTTTTCATTGAAAGATTGGGACGTAATATGTCTTGACGGGACAATTGGCGACCTTCTGGTAAAGGAGCAAAAAAATGCACAATTTCTTAAAGCTTCAATCAAAATTGGTGCCAGATATGCTATCTGTTATGCAGAATCGCTATCAGATCCTTCGCTCCATTAGTTTAACGGAACCTGTTGGCAGGCGCACACTTGCTCATATGCTAGGAACAACCGAACGGATTTTAAGAAGTGAGGCTGAATTCCTTAAATCAAGTCAGTTAATCCGAATCAATACTGCTGGCATGACGGTTACAGATAAAGGTAAAAAGCTGCTGGCAGGACTTGAAGAAGTGATGAGGGAATTAACTGGCATTAGTGAGACGGAACGAGCATTAAAAGCAACTTTGGGTATAAAAAAAGTAGTCATCGTTCCTGGTGATAGCGATGAATCCCTGATTGTAAAAGAAGAATTAGGGAAAGCTTGCGCAGAAGTTCTTAATGGGTGTTTCGAAGATCAGCAAACGATCGCCGTAACAGGCGGAACAACAATGGCTTGTACAGCGGAAATGCTGACAGCTGAAATGGGGCAAGGCAAACAATTGCTGTTTGTGCCAGCACGAGGGGGACTTGGGGAGGATTTGAAACATCAAGCCAATGTCATCTGTGCTACAATGGCAGAAAAGACAAATGGTGTACACCGTGTCTTATATGTACCAGACCAAGTAAGCCAAGAAGTTCAGCAATCTCTTCTCAAAGAGCCGGCCATTATGGAAGTTGTGGAGAAAATTAAATCCGCTGATATCGTTGTGCATGGTATTGGCGAGGCGATCACCATGGCGAATAGAAGAGCAACTGAACAAAACGTCATGAAAAAGATAATAGGAGAAAAAGCAGTTGGTGAAGCTTTTGGCTATTATTTTGATGAAAAAGGGGAAATAGTACATAAAGTCCCCACCATTGGTCTACGAATATCGGATCTATTTGATAAATCGTATGTGATTGCAGCGGCCGGTGGAAAATCAAAAGCCAAAGCCATCAAGTCTTATTTTAAAAGTGCGCCTGAATCAACCATTTTAATTACAGATGAAGGAGCCGCAAAGTCGATTTTAAAAGATATATCTTAGTGCTTGTTCGAAAAGGAGGATTAACCGGACTTTTTGAACATCCCCTTAGAAAGGTATTTCTTTTAAAGATAAATTTTTATTTATTATCCATGATATTAAAGGAGGATGTTAGATATGTCAGTAAAAGTTGGTATTAATGGTTTCGGACGTATCGGAAGAAATGTTTTTCGTGCAGCACTTAATAATCCAGAAGTTGAGGTTGTAGCTGTAAATGATTTAACGGATGCAAATATGCTTGCACATCTATTACAGTACGATACAGTTCATGGTAAACTTGATCAACAAGTATCTGTAGATGGAGATACAATCGTAGTAGGGGACCACCGCATTAAAGTTCTCGCTGAACGTGATCCTGCAGCTCTTGGCTGGGGAGACCTTGGTGTTGAAGTAGTTGTTGAATCTACTGGTCGCTTTACAAAACGTGAAGATGCAGCAAAACACCTTGAAGCTGGTGCAAAGAAAGTAATTATTTCTGCTCCTGCTAATGGTGAAGACATCACAATCGTTATGGGTGTGAACGAAGATAAATATGATGCAGCGAGCCATCATGTTCTTTCCAATGCATCTTGTACAACAAACTGCCTAGCTCCATTTGCAAAAGTTTTGAATGACAAATTTGGCATTGTTCGCGGAATGATGACAACTGTTCACTCTTATACAAATGATCAACAAATCCTAGATTTGCCACATAAAGACTACCGTCGTGCTCGTGCAGCAGCTGAAAACATTATCCCTACATCTACGGGCGCTGCTAAAGCTGTCGCACTCGTTTTACCTGAACTAAAAGGTAAACTAAACGGAATGGCTATGCGTGTTCCTACTCCAAACGTATCTGTTGTGGATCTTGTTGCTGAACTTGATAAATCTGTTACAGCTGAAGAAGTAAACGCAGCTCTTAAAGAAGCCGCTGAAGGTGAACTAAAAGGCATCCTTGCTTACACAGATGAGCCATTAGTATCTACTGACTACAATGGTGATGTTCATTCTTCTACTGTTGATGGATTATCTACAATGGTAATGGAAGGCAACATGGTCAAAGTTCTTTCTTGGTATGACAATGAAACAGGTTATTCTAACCGCGTTGTCGATCTTGCAGCTTATGTTGCGAAACAAGGTCTATAATAATATAACTTTGAAACACCTTATTTGGGGGAGCGGGCATTAGACCCCTTCCCCTTTATCTTTTATTTAGAAGGAGGTACTATTATGGAAAAGAAATCAATCAAAGACCTGGATTTAAAAGGGAAAAAGGTTTTTTGCCGAGTAGACTTCAACGTCCCTATGGAAGAGGGGAATATTACGGATGACACTCGGATCCGTGCGGCCTTACCAACGATTCAATATCTCTCCGAACAAGGGGCAATTGTTCTTCTAGCAAGCCATTTAGGCAGACCAAAGGGAGAGGTAAAAGAAGAGCTTCGCCTTACACCTGTTGCACACCGTTTAACTGAACTGCTAGGAAAAGAAGTAGCAAAAGCAGATGAAGCTTATGGTGACTCTGTAAAAGAACAGGTTTCTAAATTGGGTGAGGGAGATATCCTCTTACTGGAAAACGTCCGTTTCAATGCTGGGGAGGAAAAAAATGACCCTGAACTAGCCAAAGCTTTTGCTGATTTAGCAGATGTGTATGTGAATGACGCATTCGGTGCGGCTCATAGAGCCCATGCTTCCACAGAAGGTATTGCGAAATTTTTACCATCAGCAGCTGGTTTTTTAATGGATAAAGAACTTTCTGTTCTAGGTAAAGCTTTATCGAATCCTGAACGTCCATTTACAGCCATTATTGGTGGAGCAAAAGTAAAAGATAAAATCGGCGTAATTGATCATTTACTCGATAAAGTAGATAATCTCATTATTGGCGGTGGACTTGCTTACACCTTCGTAAAAGCACTTGGCCACGAAGTCGGAAAGTCTCTATTAGAAGAGGATAAGCTCGATCTTGCGCGCCAATTTATGGAGAAAGCGAAGGAAAAAGGCGTTCAATTTTATATGCCTCAAGATGTGATTGTGGCAGATGACTTCTCTGAAAATGCCAATAAAAAAGTGGTCTCTATTGAAGAAATTCCAGCTGATTGGGAAGCTTTGGATATTGGACCAAAAACAAGGGAAACGTATCATAAAGTGATTCAAGAATCGAAATTGGTGATTTGGAATGGCCCAATGGGTGTGTTCGAAATAAATGCATTTGCTGGCGGAACAAAGGCCGTTGCCGAGGCGCTTGCGGAAGCCGCAGATACATATTCTGTCATTGGTGGCGGTGATTCGGCTGCTGCCGTTGAAAAATTTGGCTTGGCAGACCGTATGAGCCATATTTCAACTGGTGGTGGAGCTTCCCTTGAGTTTATGGAAGGGAAAGTATTACCAGGCGTTGCGGCTCTAGATGATAAATAATCGTCACAACTTGTGTCTTGGAAAATGACGATCTAAACGAAAGGGTGGTTAAACGTGCGGAAACCGATTATTGCAGGAAATTGGAAAATGAATAAAACACTTCAAGAAGCAGTTCAATTTGCGAATGAAGTAAAGGAACAGGTACCTGCTGCTGAGCAAGCAGATGCGGTGATTTGTTCCCCAGCATTGTTCCTAGGTCAGTTAGTGGAGGCTGTCCAAGGATCAGCTGTGAAAATTGGAGCACAAAATATGCACTTTGAAGAAAATGGCGCTTTTACAGGTGAGATTAGCCCTGTTGCTTTAAAAGATATTGGTGCAAGTTATGTGATTCTTGGCCACTCAGAACGTAGAGAAATGTTTAATGAAACAGATGAGGGTGTAAATAAGAAGGCACATGCTGCCTATCAACATGGTCTAGTTCCGATCATTTGTGTTGGTGAGACTTTGGAACAACGCGAAAATAATGAAACGAAACAGCTTGTTGAAGGACAAGTGGTGAAGGCTTTAGAAGGCTTATCAGAAGACCAAGTGAAGCAAGCTGTGATTGCTTATGAACCAATTTGGGCGATTGGAACAGGTAAATCCTCCACAGCTGACGATGCCAATGAGGTTTGTGCTCATATTCGCCAAGTCGTGAAGGAGCATGTGTCAGAAAGTGCTGCAGATGCACTTAGAATTCAGTATGGTGGTAGTGTGAAACCAGAAAATATTAAAGAATATATGAATCAACCAGATATTGATGGAGCGCTTGTAGGCGGTGCGAGTCTAGAAGCAGCATCTTTCCTTCAACTATTGGGGGCGGCAGCCAATGAGTAAAACAGCACCTGTTGCACTGATCATTCTTGATGGATTTGGTATCCGTAATGAAGAAAAAGGGAATGCAGTGAAACATGCAAAAAAACCAAACTTTGATCGTTATTGGAACACTTTTCCACATAACCAATTGATAGCTTGTGGAGAGGCTGTAGGATTACCTGAAGGACAAATGGGAAATTCGGAAGTCGGTCATCTAAACATTGGCGCTGGACGAATTGTTTACCAAAGTTTGACACGTGTGAATGTGGCGATTCGCAATGGCGAGTTTTTTAAAAACGAAACTTTTCAACAAGCGATTGATCATGTGAAGAAAACGGGTAAAAAATTGCATATAATGGGACTTCTTTCGGATGGCGGTGTTCATAGTCATATTGATCACCTTTTTGCTCTTTTAAAACTAGCAGCAGATGAAGGTGTCAAAGAAGTCTATATCCATGGGATTTTAGATGGACGTGATGTAGGACCGAAAACAGCTGAAAAATATATTAAAGAAACACAAGCGAAAATGGATGAGTATGGAATTGGGAAATTCGCAACAATCTCCGGACGTTTTTACTCCATGGATCGGGACAAGCGTTGGGACCGTGTGGAGAAAGCGTATCGTGCAATGGCATATGGAGATGGCCCTACTTATCCTAACCCATTAGAAATGCTTGAAGATTCTTATGATCATGGAATTTTTGATGAGTTTGTGATTCCATCGGTCATGACAGACGCAGACGGAAAACCAATTGCAACGATAGATGACGAAGATTCCGTAATCTTCTATAATTTCCGTCCAGATCGCGCGATTCAAATCTCTAATGTTTTCACAAATGGGGATTTTTCTGGATTTGATCGCGGCGAAGATCGTCCAAAAAATCTTGATTTTGTATGTATGACTCATTTTTCTGAAACAGTAAAAGGCTATGTCGCTTTTAAATCGGTGAACTTGGATAAAACAGTTGGGGAAGTCATTGCAGATAACGGAATGACACAACTGAGAATTGCGGAAACCGAGAAATACCCACATGTTACTTTCTTTATGAGTGGCGGTCGGGAAGAAACATTCCCAGGTGAAGAAAGAATATTAATTAATTCACCTAAAGTCGCTACTTATGATTTAAAACCGGAAATGAGCGCCTATGAGGTAAAAGATGCCTTAATAGAAGCGATCAATGCGGATAAATTTGACGGCATTATTTTAAATTTCGCTAATCCGGACATGGTGGGACACTCCGGTATGTTGGAGCCAACCGTTAAAGCCATTGAAGCTGTTGATGAATGCCTTGGTGAAATCGTGGATCTGATTTTAGAAAAAGGCGGAAAAGCGATTATTACAGCTGATCATGGAAACTCGGATGAAGTGGTAACACTTGAAGGAAAACCAATGACGGCTCATACAACCAATCCAGTACCAGTGATTGTAACAGAAAAGGGAATAACTGTTAGAGACGGAGGAATCTTAGCTGATTTAGCTCCGACAATGTTAGACCTTTTGGGTATTGAAAAACCAGAAGAAATGACAGGACAATCATTAATAAATCGTAAATAAAAATTATATTTTTAAGGAGAGATTGATTATGCCATTTATATCTCATGTTTATGCACGCGAAGTACTAGACTCTCGTGGTAATCCAACAATTGAAGTAGAAGTATATACAGAATCAGGTGCTTTTGGTAGAGCGCTTGTTCCGAGTGGTGCGTCTACAGGTGAATATGAAGCTGTAGAACTACGTGACGGAGATAAAAGTCGTTACCTTGGTAAAGGTGTTGAGAAAGCTGTTCATAACGTGAACGAAATCATTGCTGATGAAATCATTGGCCTTGATGTTACAGATCAAGTTGGTATCGACCAAACGATGATTGAATTAGATGGAACAGAAAACAAAGGCAAGCTTGGGGCTAACGCGATTCTAGGTGTATCCATGGCTGCTGCACGTGCGGCGGCAGATTTCCTTGGCCTTGAATTATATGAGTACCTAGGTGGCTTCAACTCTAAACAACTTCCAGTACCAATGATGAACATTCTCAATGGTGGAGAGCATGCTGATAATAATGTAGACATTCAAGAATTTATGGTGATGCCTGTTGGTGCTCCTAATTTTAAAGAAGCACTTCGGATGGGAGCGGAAATTTTCCATAGCCTAAAATCTGTATTGAAAGAAAAAGGCTACAACACAGGTGTGGGTGACGAAGGTGGATTTGCACCAAACCTCAAATCCAATGAAGAAGCACTAGAAACGATTATGGAAGCTATTGAAAAAGCTGGTTATAAACCAGGTGAAGAAGTAAAATTAGCAATGGATGTGGCTTCCTCTGAAATTTATGAAGATGGTCAATACAATCTAAAAGGTGAAGGCATTGTTCGTACTTCCGAAGAAATGGTTGATTGGTACGAAGAATTGGTGAATAAATATCCGATCGTATCGATTGAAGATGGTTTAGATGAGAACGATTGGGAAGGTCATAAGCTATTAACAGATCGTATCGGTAAAACTGTTCAACTTGTAGGCGATGACCTATTCGTAACGAATACGAAAAAACTAGAACGCGGAATTCAAGAAGGGGTTGGGAACTCCATCTTAATTAAAGTGAACCAAATTGGTACACTAACTGAAACGTTTGATGCAATTGAAATGGCCAAACGTGCAGGTTACACAGCTGTAATCTCTCACCGTTCCGGTGAAACAGAAGATAGCACAATTGCTGACATTGCCGTAGCAACAAACGCTGGGCAAATCAAAACAGGGGCACCTTCTCGTACAGATCGTGTGGCCAAATACAACCAATTGCTTCGTATCGAAGACAACTTGGGTGAAACAGCACAATACTTAGGTGCGAAAACATTTTATAACATCAATAAATAATCATTATTATTTGTAAACGGGGTATCCGAAGGCTCAGGGAAACTTGACCTTTTGGTGCCCCGTTTTTTATTTTCGCAAAAAGACTCAATACGAAACGTTCGACCGTCCCCATATTAGAGAGAAGTTCCGAAAAGGGGAACGGCGGAGCGAGAGGCCGTCCCCGGAATTGAGGAAAGCTATGAAAATGGGAATGGCGAAAGTTCACGCCTTTCCGCATTTTAATGAAAGTCATCATAAGTAATAGGACCGCCTCTCTTTTACCAACCAGTCCAATTGTCCAACCATTTCTATTATAGGATCAATACAATATATAAGTATCAGTCATAGATCGACTAAGAGTGGGTCGTTCATCTATGAAGTTTGGCCGAAAAGAAAGGATGGAAAATATATGAGAGTTAATGAGCTGTGTTGCAAAGATGATGACTCTAATTCTGTAGCATGCGATAGATGCGGATCAAAGGAATCGTCGTGCAAATGCGGCAGACCTTGCCGGCCGGATCATGAAGTTCTTGTAAATAAAGTTGTTTGCTCCAAGCAGGTGGATATCGTAGCCGAAACCATTATTGCTTTATCTTCATTGGGAATTACCCTTCCACCTAGGGCGACAACCCTTCCACCGATTACCGTGACACCGGATCGCTTAGGAATTGTTCAAAACAGCATCATTTTAAAGGATGAAGTCACAACCACTGGATTATATACCGGCAACAATCACGGTCGCGGGACTGCCAACTACTGTTACAGCCAACCTGCCATTTCAACAGCACACTCCATGCCCCGGTGCCTGCCCTGAAGACATTTTGTCCGTGGCGCCGCTGGAAGCCGAAGGCATTATTGCTGGTTCCGTCCGTCGTTTTCGAAAGGTCCGCATTATTGTAGTTATCTTGCGTACTACGATTACCGTGACTAGATCAATGATCGGTAAATCAAATCAAAAAAGTTTCTCCTATTTAAACGAAGCAGCCGGCCAACGCCGTGAAAGAATACCACACATGGTACACTCTCCGTCCCTTGGTCCGCCATGCATAGCAGCCGATGTCACGGATGAAATTCTTGTAAATAAAATCGTATGTTCAAGACCAGTTCACATCACAGGCGAAAGCTCTTTAATTGTCTTTACTCCCCCTGAATTGTTGCCTTTAGCAATTACATTAACACCGGACCTTGAGGGAATTGTACTGAACAGTACGATATTAAAAGACGCAGTAGTAACCACCGGATATGTGCCAGTATCTATTGCTGTAGGTATATTAACTACCGTAACACTTGATCTGCCCTTTCAATAGCTCACACCTTGTCCAGGTGCCTGTCCCGGGGATATTTTGACAGCGGCACCGGCAGAAATTGAAGCTATTATCATTCAGCCGATTCCAATAGGTGCTCCCGACGGAGTAGTAGAATTATCCATAATATTTAAAGTCATCCTGCGTACGAAGCTCACTGTTACTAGACCATTGATAGGTAAACGAGGCCAGAAAACCACATCGCGTTTAAAAGCTGTTTGCCGTCATCGCCCTGAAGTAGAACCTCTTCGTGGACAATTTCCAATGATAGACGCAGCAAATGCAGCAATCGCGACAGAATCCGATCTATAATAGACAAATTCCTATGAAGGGACAAGAGCCTTTTTTAATAACCATGGTAATAGTGTCCAACCTTTTCCATTATAGTATCCATACAATATATCGAATCAGCGAAAAGCAGTTCGTTAATTTATGAAGTTGGCTGACTCAAAAATCAAAAGAAAGGATGGTGTAAATATATGAGATTTGATGATATTTGGTCCAGAGATGATGAATTTGATTTCGTAGGATACCGTAGATACGGAATGGGTTCACCCCGTAGATGCGACAGATGTGGATCAAAGGAGTCACCTTGCAGATGCGATAGAAGACCGTGCCAGCCCGATCATGAGGTTCTTGTAAATAAAGTCGTTTGCTCAAGACAAGTGCAAAAAGTGGCCGAAGCAACAATCCCTTTAACAGCACTGGGAATCATAATTACACCTGGCGAACCTATACCACTTATTACTTTGACACCAAATGTTGCCGGTATTGTGCAAAACAGCATGGTTTTAAGAGACGAAGTAGTAAACACCGGATACGTGCCTGCGACAATCAATGTAGTTGGAGTTCCAACGCCCGTAACAGTAAGCCTGCCGTTCCAACAGCACACTCCATGTCCTGGCGCCTGCCCTGAAGATACTTTAACAGAGGCACCGCTGGAAGTAGAAAGTATTATCATTCAGCCGATTCCATTAGCAGTTGTAGCAGGTACAGTAGGAGTAGCCTCCGCATTATTTAAGGTCATCCTACGTACAACGATTACAGTCACTAGACCAATGGTGGGGAAACTGAATCAAAGAGATTTATCAAACCTATGCGATGTGAATCATCATCGATGTGAAAATGGCGCCCCTCGTACGATTCAATTTCCGTTGACAGGTACAGCGCCAACTCCACCACCCCCTCCAGCTGCAGCTCCAGGACCAGCCACAGAAACGGAATAGTCACTTACAAGCGTATATTAGACCCTTCGGCTGTGAGATAGTAGGGTTATAGACATTATTAAACGATTCCAATAGGAGCTGTGACGGCCTATTGGAATTTTTCATAATATAAAGCTAGCCTACGTATGAAGATTACAGTTATTAAACCAACGGTATGCAAGATCGTATGGAAGATGGTTTACCACCACTACTCCGAAGTAGAACCCCGATTACTACCTATGATAGACATAGCAATGTAGCAAGAACGGAACCGTTCCTATGTCAAAAACGGAGCAGTAACCCTCCAATGAAAAGGTGATTCCGTGAAATTGTGTCAAAATCCGGTAGATAAAATTCAAAATAGACAATTTCCTATGAAAGGACAAGAGCCTTTTTTAAAAATTAAGGTAATTGTCCAACCATTTTCGTTATAGTTTCAATACAATATATCGTAATCAACCATAATAGATTAAAAGTAGGTCTTTAATCTATGAAGTTCGGTTGAGTAAAAGCAAAAGAAAGGATGGAAAATATATGAGATTTGATGATATTTGGTGCAGAGATGATGACTTTGATTTTGCAGGATGCGACGTATGCGAAATGGAATCAACTCGTAGATGCGAAAGATGCGGATCAGAGGAATCACCTTGCAGATGTGACAGAAGACCGCGCAAGCCTGATCATGAGGTTCTTGTAAATAAAGTCGTTTGCTCAAGACAAGTGCAAAAGGTGGCCGAAGCAACAATCCCTCTGACAGCACTGGGAATCACAATTACACCTGGCGAACCTATACCTCTTATTACTTTGACACCAGATCTTGCTGGTATTATTCAAAACAGCACGATTTTAAGAGACGAAGTAGTAAACACCGGATACGTGCCTGCGACAATCAATGTACTTGGGATTCCAACACCCGTTACAGTTAGCTTGCCGTTCCAACAGCACACTCCATGTCCTGGCGCTTGCCCGGAAGATACTTTAACAGAGGCACCGCTGGAAGTAGAAAGTATTATCATTCAGCCGATTCCGTTGGCAGTTGTAGGAGGTACAGTAGGAGTAGCCTCCGCATTATTTAAGGTCATTCTACGTACAACGATTACAGTCACTAGACCAATGGTGGCTAAAGCGAATCAAGAAGATCTATCAGACTTATGCGATGTGAATCAACATCGCTGCGATAATAATGCACCCCGTACCATTCAATTTCCATTGACAGGAGCAACACCACCGGGTCCAACTCCTTAAGCGCATAAGGTTAAGGACCAGTTCTAGAAGAATAGTCAATTACAAGCGGACTTTTTGGGTCCGCTTTTTTTGTAGCTTAGCCAGGAAATTATAAAATCCTAGCTTGTGGATAAGCTGCTTATGTCGCTGTTGACATTCAGCTCCAGCGCCTAGCGACTAGCAAATTTACGCCTTCTTCCTACGATAAGTCAACATCGGCTCCTTCGTCGCCGTGTTTCCTTTATCTCGTCAGAAGTCTTTAAATTTGTACGTCGCTGAACAGGCGCTTACGCTTTTGTTCTCTAGAAAATTATAAAATCCTCGACTGTAGAAAAATTGCTTAATATCGGAACTGTCCTTCGTTTTTTAAATTTTACAATATACATATCTTACATGGGATGCACAATTTTAATAGATCCATAGATCTAGATAAATGTTCATAAAATAGAAGATTGGGCGATTGTTTCGTTTGCCTGATCCCTACTATAATAACGATGAAATTACCTAAAAATAAAAAGGAGGGGAGTAAGAAACGTGGATTCATTATTAGGGGATAATGTAGAGTCAAATTTGAATAAGGCGACGGTGATTCATAAGAAAAGAAATCAGTATATAAAAAATTTTACCAAACATTGGATGTTGTATGTTATGATCCTGCCTGGAATCATTTTTTACATTGTATTTAAATACATTCCTTTATTTGGAAGTGTGATTGCTTTTCAGGATTATCAAATATTTAAGGGAATATGGAACAGTCCATGGGTAGGTTTAGAGAATTTTCAATTTTTATTTTCTTATCAAGATTTTTTTCTTGTATTAAGAAATACGGCAACGATTGCGTTTTATCAATTAGTGTTTAGTTTTCCTGCACCGATTATTTTAGCTTTATTGTTTAATGAGGTTCGCATACTTCTCGTTAAAAAGACACTGCAAAGTTTGTTTTATTTGCCACATTTTCTATCATGGGTTGTGGTAGGTGGGATTGTATTTGAGTTATTATCCACTCAAGGGATTGTAAACGTTGTCTTAGGCTTTTTTGATGTAGAACCGATTTTGTTTATGCAGGAAGAAAAGTATTTTCGTACGATCGTTGTGCTTTCCGGTATATGGAAAGAAATCGGTTGGGGGACAATTATTTATTTAGCCGCCATCGCGGGTATTAATCCGAATTTATATGAGGCTGCTTTAGTAGATGGAGCAAGTAGGTGGAAGCAGACAATCCATATTACGATTCCGATGTTATTTCCTACTATATTGGTATTATTCTTACTCAATATTGGAAACTTCCTTGAACTAGGATTCGATCAAATTTTTAATTTATTAACGCCGATGACCTATTCAGTAGGCGATATCATTGAAACATATGTGTATCGAGCAGGTGTGTTACAAGGGCAATATAGCATGACAACGGCCATTGGACTATTCCAATCCGTTATTGGTTTTGCTTTACTATGGATATTTAATCGCTTAGCTAGAAAAACAGATCAGGGGTTGTGGTAATGAAAATATCAACAGGAGAAAAAACATTTCAGATCTTTAATTATATGATTCTTATATTAGCTGCCTCGACTATGATCGCTCCGTTACTTCAACTATTGGCTGTTTCGTTCAGTTCACCGATCGCAGCTGATTCTAAGAAAGTATTTCTTTGGCCAGTCGAATTTACAACGGGTACATGGGAACATATCCTGCAAAATACGGTTTTATGGAGATCATTTGCTGTCACTGTTTATATTACGGTAGTTGGTACGTTTCTTAGTATGTTATTTTCTGTTTTGACCGCTTTCCCATTATCACGTAGAGAATTTTTACTAAAAAAGCCAATTATGCTGGGAATCGTGATTACGATGATATTTAATGCACCAATGATTCCCTTTTTCCTGACAGTAAGAGAGTTGGGAATGATGAACTCCTTATGGGCGCTTATTATTCCAGGCTTGATTAGCACCTTTAATATGGTCATTATTCGGACATTTTTCATGGGGATTCCCAGTGATTTGGATGATGCAGCCAAAATCGATGGCTGTCATGATTTTCGGCTTTTGTTTCAAATTTATTTACCTCTTTCGAAGCCAGTGCTTGCGACAGTGAGTTTGTTTTACGCTGTGGGTTATTGGAATACTTTTATGAGAGCCATTCTCTTCATACGTGATCCAAATCTATATCCACTGCAGTTAAGATTGAGGGAATATTTCGTGGCTCCAGAAGAGTTGGCGGCCGTTAATCTTATTGTCGGAGATTTTGACTTTAATACAACGACATTAAAAGCGGCGACCATTATCTTTGCAACAATACCGATTGTACTCGTTTACCCTTATTTACAAAAATATTTTGTAAAGGGAGCGGTATTAGGCTCACTGAAAGAATAGCTAAATACTATAAAGTCTAAGTGGAGGATGACTTATGGATAAAAAAGGTAGAAAACCATGGATAATGGTCACTGTATTGTTTTTCGTTTTTACAGTGCTGCTGGCTGCATGTAGCGGTAATAAAGAAGTGAATCAATCAGAAAATGAGGAAAAGGTTGAGAACAACATCGTAAAAGTAAAAGTTTATAAAAGTCATTTAGGGAAAGGAATAATTCCGAATAGCGATGATCCGCATGTCCAACATATCGCTGAAAAAACGGGTGTTGAGTATGAATTAATGACCACTCCTGCAGGTTCTGATCCGACAGAGCAATTAAATTATATGATTGCCTCAGAAGAATTGCCAGATATTTTTCGACCGATTGGGGGAATTGAACAAACATTGATAAAACAAGGCGGCGCATTGGCTCTTGATGAGCTTTTACCTAAATATGCACCAAACGTATGGAAAAATATCCCTGATGAAGCTTGGGATGTTGTTCGCACGGCTTCAGATGATGGGAAAATATATTATATTCCAAAGGTATTTTTAGTTCCTGAAAGAGCCCCGTTAATACGTCAAGATTGGGTGGACGAAGTAGGATTAGACATGCCCAAGACGGTGGGGGAATATAAAGAATTATTAATTGCTTTTCGTGATAAGGATCCAAATGGAAATGGGGAAAAGGATGAACTCCCTACTTCAGGAAGGGAATATGGTAAGTGGATGGATCACCTTTTCGCTATGTATGGCGTTGCGATGTGGGAAGGTAATCCAGAATGGGATATTTATGGCGGTAAAATCAATTATGCGGGCACTTCAGAAAATATGAGAGCAGCGATTGAATTTATTCGAGATTTATATAAGGAAAAACTATTAGATAATGAAACATTCTTGAACAAAGGTGAGGTTTGGACAGCCAAAATAAATAATAATTTAGTAGGAAGCTGGTATCATTTGCCTGCAAACTTACATGATCGTTATGCAGCCATGAAGGTAGGTGCGCCTGATGCATATGTCGTAGGGATGCCTTTGCCAAAAGTGGAAGGGTTTGAAGGTTTTGTGACACAAAAGAGCATGGGGGAAGCGGAATGGATGATTCCAGTTACATCCGAGGATAAAGCAGCAGCAGCTCTTAAATTATTAGATTTCTTTTATAATGATGAGAATGAGGATTTTGTCCGCTTCGGTATCGAGGGGGCCCAGCATAAAGTTGTGAACGGAAAGAAAGTGTTAATTCCTGCAACCGATGAAACCCCGATTGCCTTAGGAATGAAAAACCTAACGACGGAAGAAGATATGGAAAAACGCATTGAAGAAACCATTCCAGAGGATGAGCAACAAATGGTGAAAGATATCTTTGTCGTTAGTACGAAAGATGCTAAAAGAATTGCGGGTGATGGTCTTCCAGCTACCGTGTATGATGGGTTCCCAGATATTCAATCACACAAATTATTCCAAGAATACTTAACAAAAATTGTCATTGGCGAATGGCCTCTCGAAAAGTTTGATGAATTTGTGGAGAGATGGAAGGAATCGGGCGGTGATACAGTAACAGAACGGGTTCAGGAATGGTATGACAAGGTAAATGAATAAATTGTAAATCCTTTCATGAGTTGGGGCATGAATAAAGTTCCCCAACTCATAATGAGGATTATCAATTGTTGGAAGCTTCGCGAGAGGTTTCCCTTCTTTATTTTAAAGTTAAGTGAGGAACGTCAGCAAAATATGTTGTGTTTTGGAATTTGCACAAATAAGGATGGGAAAATAAGCTAGATATGTTTTATTCTGACTATTACGATATCAACAGGTTTATTCGTATGGATGGAGGTGAATTGGAGCTGCGTGGGTGACGAGAGTAGTTAGCAAGCATGATAAGAATACAGAATATTACAGGCTATTCATTTAGACCAGACCTGCAGAGTTTACTGTCCGTCCGTTGCCAATGTTGTTTGTGAATTGATAAGATTGCCAACTTGTCAGGAAACTATTTTTAGAGGGAGGTATAAATAGATGAAAATCTTGTCGCTAATGCTATCTGTTATTTTATGCTTATCGATTTTACCGTTGTCAAGTACGAAAGCAAAAGCTGATCATGATCTGTTACGAGCCTTCCCGGGAGCAGAAGGATTTGGCTACGCCTCAGTAGGAGGGCGTGGTGGGGAAGTTTATCATGTCACTAGCCGCGAGCTTACGGGCCCTGGTACTTTCCACCATGCCCTTACTTCTGCGGGAGATGTTCCCCGTACGATTGTATTCGATATATCGGGCGAAATTACCATCCCTAAAACGGTTGTGCAGAATAAATCCAATATCACCATTGCTGGACAAACGGCACCTGGAGATGGAATCACCATACGTGGAAACACGATCCGCTTCATTAATTCTCAAGATATTATTATCAGGTTTTTGCGTTTTAGAATGGGCGCACAAGATGATTTTAGCGATGATGCGATGTATTTAGAAGATAACCAAAATGTGATTATTGATCACTGTACGTTTTCTTGGGGAACGGATGAAGTATTGTCGATCAAAAGTAAAAATTATGAGGATCCTAAATCAAAAAATATTACTGTTCAATGGTCGATTATGTCAGAGGGCCTTCTTACCCATTCGATGGGTGGGTTAATTGAAATGAATACGATTACGATGCATCACAATTTATACGCCCATAACAATGATCGAAATCCGAAAACCAAAGGCCAAATCGATTTTGTCAACAATATTGTCTATAACTGGGGGCAATATCTTTATGTAGCAGGTGGAGAATCAGGCACCAAAGGCTATGGAAATGTAGTTGGCAATTACTTTATTGCCGGTTTAAATTCAAAAAAGCCAGAATATGCGATTGTGCGAGGAAATGAAAACTATCAAGTCTTTCTCGAAAATAATCGGGTGGATCATAATCAAAATGGTATTCTTGATGGTACGGATACAGGTTCGGATATGATAGAGGCTGAAAGACCAAGTGTTGTTGTGTCAGAACGGTTCGAATATCCATTGGTGCATACACAGGAACCAGAGAAAGCCTATGATTATGTATTAGATTATTCAGGTGCATCGCTCACTCGAGATGATGTAGACAAACGTGTAATTGATAGTGTAAGAGATCAAACAGGTGTGATCATTGGACATGAGAATGATGTAGGGGGATATCCAGTCCTTAAGGAAGGTACACCACCGCTTGATTCAGATCAAGATGGGATGCCGGATGAGTGGGAATTAGCTAACGGATTGGACCCGCATGATCCAGTAGATCGAAATGGAGATATGCACGGAGAAGGTTATACAAATCTTGAATATTATTTAAACGAACTCGCGGCGCCAAGTTTTCCAACGGATTATCCCACATCACCGCCTGAGTGGGCAGGACCACCATTTACACCACCGACCGATCCTGATCCTAATGAACCTGCACCAGAACCTGTGGTGGGAATGGACGGAGAATGGATCAGAAATGCGATTATCAATGATAATAGTAAGGATGGAATAGACAATGCAAGGAAATGGTCCATCGAAAAGAATTTGCAGGTCGGAGATTTTGTTGCGGGAGATCGAATGACAGGTAATAGCGTTTACCGATTCACTTCGATACCAGATGAGCTTATAGGGATGGAATGGATTCGGTCAGCTGTTCATTCAAGAAGTTCATCTAATGATGATTTAGTCTCCTTTTATTTAGTGGGGGATGCGGACGTATATGTTGCCCACGATTCAAGAATTGGCACATTGCCTGAATGGCTAAGATCTTATGAAGATACTGGAGAATTCATAGAAGATGACCAACCCGTAAGATTTAAACTATATAAAAAACATTATCCAACAGGTTCGTTTGTCGTAATGGGGAAGAATAATAATGCAAAGCAAATGAATTATTTTATTGTTCTTAAACCTACGAATTCACATGAGCAACCACCCGAAAAAGCACCTGGAGACTTGAAAGGAGAAATGACGGAGAAGGGGGCTGTTTCCTTAAAATGGTCACCGGTAAGTGAAGCGGATAGCTATTTAATATAAAGTATCTGTAACTGGAGTTGGTGGCGAATCCGAAAAGACAAATAGTGTCGGGACTAAAACCGGTCCCCCAGTTGTACTTCCAGCAATTCCCTCAGGTTTAACGACAGGCAAAATCTCAACTTCTACTTTTGAAATTTTGTGGGAAGCAGCGGAAGGCGCTGAAAGTTATAACATCTATAGAAAGGCAAATGAAGAAAATGACTTTTCGCTGATTGCAAATACTAGTTCTAGTCGTTATGCAGACAAAAGTGTTAGTAACAATCGATCTGGTTACACTTACAAGATTTCAGCCTTAAATGAAATGGGAGAAACCAGTCCTTCAAAAGAGCTAGTGATTGATATGCCATTACCGCAAGCCCCAACTGGTTTAAAAGTTGGATTAGTTGGAGAATCCTTTGTTGGTTTAATATGGACATCAGGCGGTGGTGGTAATCAATTCAATGTTTATAGAGAAGCTAACGGGAAAGTAGAAAACGTAGGTTATGCAAAAGTAGAAACTTTTTACGACCGGACAGTCGAGCCTGGTGTTGAATATGTCTATTACCTTAAAGCAGAAAATGCTAGTGGCGAATCGGAGGCATCGACTAAGGTAACAATCACACCAGATCAAGTGAATACGGCCAGTATGAGGACTTTTGTTGAACAGTTCAAAGAATCGGGAGAATGGAATGATGAGAAATCCGCTCATGCTTTGAATCTCCATTTAACCGCGGTTGAAACGTATGAAAAGCAAGATAAAAAAGATAAAGTTGTGAAGCATATGGAGAGCTTTAAACAATTAGCGAAGGCCCAAAAGGATAATCAGTTACTCCCTATTCATCTATATAATACCCTAAAATCATATACGGATGCTATGATTAGTAAATGGAAAGATGAGTAAAAATTTATAAGCTTCTCTCTTATTCGTGTGAAAATGAGGAAATGAAGAAGCTATAATTAGGCATGTAGTATACTATAAAAAGGAGGAGGAAATACATGCCTAATTTATTTCGAAAGTGGTTTAAATACAACCTACTCAAAAGTCAGATTAGTCTGTTATTGTTTTTAACGATCACCATTTTTCTTATCATTCTGATCGTTAGTATTACATCGTACAATACATCTAAATCTGTTCTCCAAGAACAATTAAATGATCCGCAGCAACAGATGTTGCAGATCAGTATGAATTTTATCGATGAAGTAATCAATGAAAGCAATAGAATTGCCACGGAAGTCGCATTAGATGACCATGTCTATGAATTTCTTACAAGTAATGAGCAAAACTCCTATGAAAATATTACGGGAATTTATAAAATGTTATCTTCTTTCATAAATAATTCGTCCATTATTAAAAGTATATATGTCTACGATATGAATAGAGGGAGTTTTGTGACGATCCCCCATGGCTATAGTGCTACGAAAAAAACTTTTGTGGATTCCCAATGGACCGATGTTGCCGATGAACTAAAAGATAAGATGATGATCGTGAAAAAGAGAGATGTACCTGAAGGGGCTAAAAATAGTGGTTCGGAAATTACCCTTTTTCGAAAAATATTAATACATGGTAAGTTCAAAGGCTTAGTGGCCATTAATTTAAAGGAAGAAAAGTTATTCGCAAAAATCAATCCACCGACGCTAACAAGTTTAGATAGTACCCGGTTTATTATGGATGAACAAAAACGAAATCCTTAATTCAGTATCAAATTATTCAGTTGATAAAAAGAGCCTTGCAGAAAGCATCACTAATCTAAAAAAAGAAAGATTAGGAGATTTTACATATAAAGATGAAACTTTATTAGCCAGTCAGCTGCATTCTCCAGTTACAGGGTGGCAGTATGTTTCACTTGTGACCCAGGAAAGTATATTGGCGAAATCTCGCAGAGTCGGTCACATTGTATTTTTAGTATCATTGATCGCTCTTTCGATAGGATTGATGGCTGTCCTGTATATCAATATAAAGGTTTTCCGCCCAGTTTTTCGCTTAAAGCAACTCTTTATAATGAAGGAGCGGGATATTTCGAAACAAGGGTTAAACGAATTGGAGCATGTTGCAGGCCAACTAATCCATGATCATGCCCATTTAGCTAAAACCTTAGATACGATCAAACTAGAAGCATCTTCGAAATTTATTCTTGATATCTATCAAGGGGAAGTAAAGTCAAGAGAAGAAATAAAAGAAAAGTGGAACGATTATTTCAGAGACTGGGATCACCATCGTTTAGTCGTAGCCATTATCTCTATTGATAACTATTCGTCATGGTTAAGTAAATTTCCAAGTACAGATCATTCTCTTTTAAAATTTGCCCTGCAAAATATTATTTCCGAAGTTCTTTCAGAACGATCCTATCATAAATGTGTAGATTTTGGGCAGGGGAAAACAGCTGTTTTACTTCAATATGATGGAATTGGTGACACACTTGTACACAAATTCATGAAAGCGTTGTCTACAGCTGAGCGGTTATTAGGTTTTAGTGCGTCTGTTGGGATTAGTCATTCGAAACAAAAAATAGAGGATATCAAAGAGGCTGTTTTGGAAGCGGAGTTAGCGCTTGGGTATCGAATGTATAAAGGTTATGGAAGCGTTATAGATATAAATGAGTGTTATGATAATCCCCACCATTCAATTAAAATGGCGCCCATTTTAGAACAATTGGCCGAAGCGATCATTGGAGGTGATGAGACTCAAGGAATAAAAATTGTGGAAGAAATCATTCAGGAATTTCGAAATAACCAACACTTTCCAACAAGCGTTCAATCGAAAATAAATGATTTAATCCACGTAATTTGGAGTGAAAAACATACAGAAATTCAAGGCAAGACTAAGGGAATGGTATTAGATCAAGTAACCACTAGTTGTTTAGATGATATCGAAGAGCTTTTAAAAGATGGGGTTAGGGAAGAAACTGAAAAATGGAAAAAGCAAGCAGAGAATAAAGAGAATAAAGAGAGTATACTTTGTGAGAAAATGATTACCTATATGGAAGAACATTTGGCTGAAGCGATCGGGATTACGGAAATTTCCGAGTCGATTGGGATAAGTGTTAGCTTAGCAAGCCAAATTTTTAAAGAAAAAATGGATGATACGATTTATGGATATCTTACTAAATTAAGAATTGAGAAGGCAGAGGAATTACTGCTGAATACAGACAAAAAGGTTGCCACGATTGCTTTTGCTGTGGGGTATCAACATGAAAATAGCTTTATCCGCGTCTTTCGTAAATATAAAAATACGACACCAGGTAAATATCGTGAAATGTTAAGAAATAAAAAGGGAGCTTTAGCTGAATAAAAATAATATTGGAGAGTGTAGTAATGGATAGAAAACAGATCGTTGAACGACATAATCCGGTCATTAAAAAGGTTGAACCACTCTCACCATTATCGATTGGCAACGGGGAGTTTGGTTTTAGTTTTGATTTTACAGGGTTGCAGACCTATCCTGAGGCATATGAAAGTCCACTTGGGACACAATCCAATTGGGGCTGGCATTATACGGGGGGGAAAGATTTATATACTGAAGAGGATATCCGTTACCAAAGCTTTGATACTTATGGGAGACAGGTTCAATATCCAATGAAACCCGAAGATAAAGGAGAAGCTTATTATTGGTTACGCCAAAATCCTCATCGATTACAGCTAGGAAGAATAGCCTTTCGTTTTTTTACGGAGGACAATCATGAAATACCCGTAGAGAAGATCGAAAATATCCGGCAGCAACATCATTTATGGACAGGGATTGTGGAAAGTCGTTATACCGTTGATGGGGTGCCTGTTACGGTGTATACAGCTTGTCATCCTCATCAAGATGCCATTAGTGTAAAAGTATTATCCTCCTTATTAAGAAGTCAAAGGATCGAAGTGAAACTTTTATTCCCTGCTCCCGATGTGACGGACAACGCTTGGGCCAAAGCAATTTTTCCAGATTGGGAGGCAGATGATCGACATAGAACAGAAGTTGTAGAAAATACCGAGCAATTTGTACGATTAATGAGAGTTATGGATGAAGATTCCTATCAAGTAGGCTGGAGTTGGGAACAAGGGAAATGGGCGCAAACGGATCGACATGAATTTACCTTATCTGCAGATGGAACATCTTCTGAACTATCTTTTACCATATCATTCGCACCTGAAGATCCTGCCGTTGTAGAGGGAAAGGATGTCTTTTCAGCCAGTCAAAAACACTGGGCTGATTTTTGGCAACAAGGCGGTGCGATTGATTTTTCCGGAAGCCTTGATCCAAGGGCTTTTGAATTAGAAAGAAGGGTCATTCTTTCGCAATATTTATCCGCCATTCATAGTGGCGGATCATTACCACCACAAGAGACGGGCTATATGTATAATAGTTGGTTTGGAAAATTCCATCTAGAAATGCATTGGTGGCATGCTGCTCATTTCCCATTATGGGGACGTGCCGATATTCTTGGTAAAAGCTTAGAGTGGTATAATAAAATCCTTCCATTGGCACAAGATTTAGCAAAGAGTCAAGGATACGAAGGGGCAAGATGGCCGAAAATGGTCGGGATTGATGGCAAACAGAGTCCTTCCCCAGTTGCCACAGGACTTATCTGGCAACAACCTCATCCAATCGCCCTAGCAGAATTGCTTTATTTGGCAAAACCAACAGAGGAATTGTTGGAAAAATATAAGGAAATGATTTTTGCATCAGCAGATTTCATGGTCTCCTATGCTCAGTGGGATGAGGAAAAAGCTGCCTTTGTACTGGGTCCACCACTGATTCCAGCACAAGAATGCCACCGCATGGAAGATAGTATGAATCCCCCATATGAATTAGAGTATTGGAAATATGGATTAGAAATCGCACAAAAATGGGCGGAAAGGTTAACCATAAAGGCAAATCCAGCTTGGGCGACAGTGGCCCAATCAATATCTTCTCCTCCTGTCAAAGAAGGGGTTTATCTTGCGCATGAGCATTGTGAACAAACCTATACGGAGAAAAATCACGATCACCCTTCAATGGTAGGAGCTTTAGGCATTCTTCCTGGAACATTGGTAGATCATGAGGTTATGAGAAATACACTTAAAAAGATATATAAACATTGGGATTGGGAGAGTGCCTGGGGATGGGACTTTCCGATGTGTGCCATGACAGCCGCTCGATTGGGAGAAAAGGAAATGGCTGTAGATTTTTTAATGATGGAAGCGACAAAAAACACCTACTTACCAAATGGCCATAATTATCAACGGCCTGGGTTAACGGCTTATTTGCCGGGAAATGGTGGTCTATTAACAGCCGTGGCGATGATGGCATGTGGTTGGAAAGATGCGCCAAATTCGAACTGTCCCGGTTTTCCGGATGATGGCAGCTGGAAAATAAAACACGAAGGCCTCCACGCCTGGCTATAACGAAAATGATTGTATGTAAGGATTTGCTATTGATATATCTTCCGAAAAAGAGTAAGATACATTTAAAGGCTACATTGTTCGTACCTTTAATTAAGTTTTTCACCTAGTTAGAATTTAGGGAGTTTTACATTGAAACTGAAATGACAAATCTCTGTCTATAGGACATGGAGGACAAGCAGGAAGGTTTCTGCAAACACCCACTTAGTTTAAGTGGTGTATAAAACTTCTTTAAGTTAGATACGGCAAATGTGGCTTTTTCAATGTTCTATGACCCAGCTTCTATATGAAGCTGGTTTTTCGTTAGGAACGATAATATTGTCGCTATGCTTTAAAGGGCCTAAAAATAGATCTTGTTCATTTATCTCGTTTGTGTTACATTTGTGTTAACGTTTTATGTTCGTTTTAGGGAGGGAATTTGGTGCACACACTGCTCATTGTTTTATTATTGATTGATTCTATTGCACTTATAGGTGTTGTTCTACTTCAATCTGGAAAGAGTGCTGGACTCTCTGGAGCTATTTCTGGAGGCGCTGAGCAATTATTTGGAAAGCAAAAAGCGCGAGGAATGGATTTAATTCTTCAACGTACAACGGTAATCCTTTCTGTTTTGTTTTTTATCTTCGCCATTGCCGTGGTTATGTTTGAATAAATGTTTGAATTCGAAACCTGGTCGATATGGACCAGGTTTTTTAGTGCTTAACATATTTAATAAGTGTTGTGCAAAATGCACCGTTTTAGTGGAGAGCCCGATCATTTTTCTGGATTGTTCGATCGATCTTTGTTTAAACTAAATGAAGAGGTTGACCGCATAGATATACAGAAATGGAGTTATGAAAATGAAGATCAAATTACCACAGCCATTTACCTTTCAAGCAGGAAAAAGGGCTGTCTTATTATTACATGGATTTACTGGAAACAGTGCGGATGTTCGCATGCTAGGGCGTTTTCTTGAAAAGAAAGGTTATACAAGTCATGCACCTATCTATAAAGGGCATGGTGTTCCACCAGAAGAGTTGCTACATACAGGTCCAGAAGATTGGTGGCAGGATGTGATGAATGGTTATCAGCATCTAAAAGATTTAGGACATGAAGAAATTGCTGTGGCCGGACTTTCACTTGGTGGTGTTTTTTCTTTGAAACTGGGTTACACTGTACCTGTAAAGGGAATTATTCCCATGTGCGCTCCCGTGTTTTTTAAAACGGAGGAAGCGATGTATGATGGCGTTTTGCAGTATGCGAAAGAATACAAACAATTCGAAGGAAAATCTGAAGAACAAATTGAACAAGAAATGAATGAATTTCGAAAAACACCGATGAATACTTTGAAAGCATTGCAGGAATTAATTGCTGAAGTTCGCGGGTCTGTAGATATGATTTATAATCCTATGTTTGTTGTGCAAGCAAGAAATGACCAAATGATTAATCCGGAAAGTGCCAATATTATTTATGAAGAAGTGGAATCTTCCCAAAAAGATATTAAATGGTACGAAAAATCTGGACATGTGATTACCTTAGGGCCAGAAAAGGATTCACTTCATGAGGATATTTATCATTTTCTAGAGGGCCTAGATTGGACGGAGTAGGTGACCAAGGAGGGCTTGGAAATGGATGAGAATAGACAAAATTTTATCGATAAGGTATTAGATTATCTGCAAGAAAAAGCAAAACCGCTCACAGTTAGTGAAATTGAGGAAGAGTTACAAGTGACAGAGGCTGAAGATTTTAAAAGCCTTGTAAAGGCGCTTGTCTATATGGAAGAACAAGGCATGGTCGTGAGAACGCGAAGTAATCGCTATGGCTTACCAGAAAAAATGAATTTGATGCGGGGAATTCTGTCTGGGCATTCAAAGGGTTTTGCTTTTTTAATTCCAGATGATAAAAGCCTTGATGATGTCTTTATTCCCCCACATGAGAAAAATGGCGCTATGCATGGAGATCACGTATTGATCCGAATTTCCAATGAAAGTAAAGGATCACGACGTGAAGGGACAGTCGTCCGAATTTTAAAGCGTGGTTCTGAGAAAGTTGTCGGAACGTATTCGGAATCGAAATATTTTGGTTTTGTCATTCCCGATGATAAAAAGATTCCCGATGATATTTTTATCCCGAAAAATAAAAGCATGGGCGCGATCGATGGTCATAAGGTAGTCGTCCATATTACAACCTTCCCTGAAGATCGAAAAAATGCTGAAGGAGAAATTATCGAAATCCTTGGCCATAAAAATGATCCGGGCATTGATATTTTATCGATTATCCATCAGCATGAACTCCCACTGGCATTTCCAGACGAGGTCATGGAGCAAGCTAACCAAATCCCGGATGTCGTGGATGAAAATGATATTCCCAATCGACGCGATTTACGTGATCAAACCATTGTGACGATTGACGGAGCTGATGCAAAAGATTTAGATGATGCTGTCACACTAACCCGCCTATCAAATGGCCATTATAAATTAGGTGTGCATATTGCTGATGTCAGTTATTATGTGCAAGAGGGATCTCCTATTGATCGAGAAGCCTATGAGCGTGGAACAAGTGTCTATTTAGTAGACCGTGTGATTCCCATGATTCCGCATCGTTTATCGAATGGGATTTGTTCGTTAAATCCCCAAGTAGATCGATTCACGATCTCTTGTGAAATGGAAATTGATGGGCAAGGGGAAGTCGTTAGCCATGAGATCTTTCCCGGATTGATTAAGACAACAGAGCGAATGACTTATGAAGACGTGAATCGTATTTTAATCGAGAAGGATGAAGAGTTACGGGAGAAATACGAAGCCCTTGTGCCAATGTTTGAATTGATGGAAGAGCTTCAAGGTGTTCTCCAAAAGAAACGTATGAAACGTGGCGCGATTGATTTTGAATTTAAAGAAGCAAAGGTATTAGTGGACGAAGAAGGCAAGCCTACTGATGTCGTGATTCGCGAACGATCGATTGGAGAGCGAATCATTGAAGAATTTATGTTAATTGCCAATGAAACAGTGGCAGAGCGTTTCCACTGGATGGATGTTCCGTTTATTTATCGGATTCATGAAGACCCAAAAGAAGATAAACTCCAAAGGTTCTTTGAGTTTATTACGAATTTCGGATTGATTGTTCGCGGGACTGCTAATTCGGTACACCCACGTGCTCTTCAAGAAATTATCGAGACCGTTAAAGGGAAACCGGAAGAAATGGTGATTTCTACAGTCATGCTTCGCTCTATGCAACAGGCGAAATATGATCCGGAAAGTGTTGGCCATTTTGGGTTATCAACGAAATTTTACACGCATTTCACATCACCGATTCGACGCTATCCTGATTTAATCGTCCATCGTTTGATCCGGACTTATCTATTTGAAGGACAGTTGGACGAGCAAACGCGTGAAAAGTGGAATGCTGAGCTGCCAGATATTGCTGACCATACTTCGAAAAGGGAACGACGAGCGGTTGATGCAGAACGAGATACGGACGAGATGAAAAAAGCAGAATATATGGAAGACAAGATTGGGGAAGAATTTGATGGAATCATTAGTTCCATTACCAACTTCGGCTTATTTGTCGAGCTGCCCAATACGATTGAAGGCCTTGTCCATGTAAGTTATATGACGGATGATTATTATCATTATGATGAACGTCATTTGGCGATGATTGGGGAAAGAACGGGAAGTGTTTTCCGCATTGGTGACGAAATTACTGTTCGGGTCATCAATGTCAATAAAGATGAGCATGATATTGACTTTGAAATTGTCGGGATGAAGATGAAACGACCGAAGCAAGAAGAAAAGAAACCGCAAATCCTTAAATTGAAAAAGGGTCAAAAAACAAAGGGGCCGCAAGGAAATCGTGACAAAGATGAGTGGTCTACAAGACCGCCGCGAAAAAAGCAGAAAAAAGCTTATCGAAATAAAAGTAAAAAAGCAGGGAAAAAAAGATGATATCCATGGGTTAGAGGTAGCGACTTCTACCCCTTTTCTACTTCGTGTATAATAAAAAACAAGCACTCTATCGTTTAAAGGGGGAGAGACAATTGCCAAAAGGGGAAGGAAAACTAATAGCGCAAAATAAAAAGGCGCGCCATGATTATTTTATTGAGGAAACGTATGAAGCGGGAATGATTTTACAAGGAACCGAAATCAAATCCATTCGGGCAGGAAGAGTCAATCTAAAAGATTCCTTTGCACGGATTCAAAATGGAGAGTTGTTTTTACACAATGTCCATATTAGTCCATACGAACAAGGAAACCGTTATAATCATGACCCTTTGCGTACTAGAAAATTATTATTGCATCGTAAGGAAATTAATAAATTAATTGGAGAGTCGAAGGAACAAGGCTATTCGATTATTCCGTTGAAAATTTATATTAAAAATGGCTATGCAAAAGTATTAATTGGACTCGCCAAAGGGAAAAAGAAATACGACAAACGGGAAGAATTGAAACGAAAAGAGGCTAAGCGAGATATCGAAAGAGCCTTTCGAGAGCGACAAAAAATGTAATGATAAGAACACAAAAGTGCTAGTGTATGTAAATAGGATGGTAAAGATATAGGGAGGATAAGGATGAACAGCTAAGCCCACGTCGTCCTAGCGTAACGCTGTTCTTCCTCACATCGTGTGGGCAAAAATCGCGTTGTTAGGAACTTAACTGCTACAGGAGAAAAACGATAAATTTTGAAGTGATGAAAAAGTTGACCGGCGCATATGCTTATGCTGGACAACTTTTTTTGTTGATAGCTTATTTTTCTTAATCTATCATCACGACGATGCGCCATACTGTAGCGGTTTAATGCAGTTATAAAGACTGGCTTAAGTAAAACAAAAATATGGAGTAGTTTGAAAATAATGGTAAAATGAGAGAAGGCATAGCATTAATTGACAAGGGGGGATCTTTCTATGAAGTTATCTATTGGAGGCTATTCGTTTAGAAACACGATGTATGAGGGGAAAATGGATATTTACGGTTATTTGGAAACGGTTAAATATCGGTATGGCTTGGATACAGTCGATTTTTGGAATGGGCAATTTGCGAATCGAAGTTTTGAGGCCCCTGAAGAAAAGTATATATTCAACATTCGCGAGGCTTTGGATGAAAGAGAAATGACGTTAGTCAACTATGCGATTGATGGGGCGCATATATGGGATCCGGATCCGGAAAAACGTGAAAATTTATATCAAAATGCCCTACAACATTTAAAAATCGGTGAGATCCTTGGAGCCAAAACGATTCGAATCGATACGGGAGGCCATTTTGGTTCACATCCGGATTTTTCAATGAGTATGGAGGAAGAGCAGTTCGAATATATTGTAAACCGTTACAAGGAGTTCTGTGATCGAGCAGCCGATTTAGGTTATAAGATTGGTCCGGAAAATCATACAGGTCCTTCGTTAAGTCCGAAAAACTTGAAGAAAATTGCAGAAGCTGTGCATCATCCTAGCTTCGGGATTTTGTTACATATAGGGCGTTGGCAAGAGGACGAGAGTATTGGCGATGAAATGGTTGCTCCTTGGGTTTGTCATACCCATTTTGATGCTAGAACGGCTACAGCTGAAAATGGGGAAAGTATGATCCGCATGTTAAAAGATAGTGGGTATGATGGATATTGGAGCATTGAACATAACGCAGAGAAACACCAATATATCGAAATCGAATGGCTTTTAGGGACAGTGAAGCGATTGATTAAAAAAGCAGAAATATAATTTTAGCAGTGTTCAAAAAATCGGAAAAGAAGCTGCAACTAAGTACCGACACGTCATGTGTGAATGGGGAAGTCACCCACAAGCTTGTGGGTACGGTACCTTGGCTTTTGGCGTATGGAACGTATAGGGTCGGATGGTAACGATTGACATCATCGTTAATTGACTTGTTCCTTTTTGAACATATCCATTTTAGGGGGAGTATTATGCGGAAAATACGAATTGGTATTATCGGAGTAGGTCAGATTGGGAAAAGGCATTTAGAGTTATATGAATCGATAGAAGACGCACAAGTTGTAGCTGTATGTGATCAAAATGAGCAGGAAGCAAGAAGAGTTGCAGAAAAGTATAATATTGACCATATGTATACAGACTATCGTGAGTTAATTGCAAGAGATGACATTGAAGCAGTGGATGTTTGCTTGCATAATAATTTTCATGCGCCGATGACCATCGCTGCATTACAGGCCGATAAGCATGTTTATTGTGAAAAGCCGATCGCTGGCACTTATTTTGATGGAAATGCAATGTTAGAAACGGCAAAAGAAACCGGAAAAATGTTGCACATTCAATTGGGTACGCTTTATCGTAAGGAAACAAAAGCAGCGAAAGCACTAATTGATGATGGAAAACTGGGAAAACTTTATCATGCACGCTCAAATGGTTTTCGTAGAAGAGGTCGACCATTTGTGGATGGCTACGGGACTAAGTTTTTTACGAATAAAGCAACTGCAACTGGTGGGGCGCTTATTGATATGGGGGTATATCATATTGCCCAAATGTTATATCTCTTAGATACCCCAACGCCTACAAGAATTTCCGGGAAAGTCTATCAAGAGATGGAAATGGATCCTGTTAGGCGAGAGGAAAGTCAATTCGATGTGGAGGAATTAGCGCTAGGGTTCGTGAAATTTGCAGATGGTTTAACCCTTGATATAAGGGAAGCTTGGTCAGTGCATATGGGAGATTTCGAAGCATCTAGTATTTTAGGATCTTTAGGTGGTATTCGTTTACCTTCCATGAGGGCTGGAGGTGAGTCAACACCGTTTAGTTTTTTCTCGACTGTAAGCGATCTTGATTTAAATAGTACTGTTGACCTCAATGCGATGGATATCCGCCGCCATCGTTTAAGGGAAAATGAAGATGCCTATGATTCATCGCAGCAACATTGGATCGCCGCGCTGCAAGGAAGGGTGGACTTATTACCGACTGCCCATATCGCCTTACAAACGATGTTAATTAGTGAAGCGATTTATCTATCAGATCAAAGAGGCGAAGAAGTTTCTGCAGCAGAAGTGATTGAAAAGTCAATGTCGACCGCTATTTCATTATAAGATTAGGCTGGTAGCTTCTTTTTAAGGGGCTATTGGCTGCAAAATAATTCCAATTTGGAAAGGAACATTTGCTTGGCTCATGTAAATGCAGTAAACAAAAGTACTCTAAATTATGTAAAACTGTTTAATTTTTTTCTTTATGGCTCTATTTCAATTTTACTCTCTTTTTTTCCACTTTATTTTCAGAGTGCGGGGTTTAATAAAATGGCCATTGGCATGCTTATGGCTGGTGGACCGTTCGTTTCGATCTTTGCCAATCCTTTCTGGGGATATTGGAGTGATCGCCTGCAGAATATTCGCCGTATTTTAGTGATTATGTTGATAGGAAACTTAATTATTGTGCAATTTGTTTTCCAATTTGATTCGATGGTATGGGCCTTTATAGCAATGCTCTGTTTTTTTCTTTTCCAAACCCCATTATTTTCACAAAGTAATAGTTTGATTTTGAACACAATTGAAGGGACAAGTTATAAATTCGGCTCATTTCGATTATGGGGTTCCTTAGGTTGGGCGCTATTAGCTGTTGCAGTTAGTCCATTGATTGATTGGATCGGGATTGACAATCTCTGGATCGTTTATAGTGCCATGTTGTTTCTGACGATTTTGTTTACGATTAAGCTGCCAACAGGAAAACTAGAAGGGACAAAGAAAATAGCAAAAGGTGGATATGGTCAAGCGTTGTTTGGTAATAAATACTTTTTAGTGTTTGTTTTATTAGGTGTATTGATTTCTGTGCCCAATTCGATGAATCAAACTTTCAATTCTTTATATATTGACCAACTTGGAGGATCTGTTGTTCTAATCGGTTGGGCAGCCTTTTTGACCGCTATTTTTGAAGTGCCTGTGTTCTTATTGTTTGATCGCTATTTAAAACGGAATATCCCGGTTATGATTGGCTGCTTGATTGTTGTCAGTTTATTATTTGTACTACGTTGGTACCTCATGTCGATTGCGGTATCACCTGTGCAAATTATCTTTATTCAAATGCTTCATAGTATTAGTTTTGGTGGCTATTATTACATAGGGACGACTTTAACAGCTGAATTGATCCCTGTTGAACTGCGGGCAAGTGGACAGGCTGTCTATGCGCTCACATGGGGAGGCATATCAGGGATCATAGCGGGTTTTTTTGGTGGCTGGTTATTTGGAACACTTGGTCCACAAGTGATGTATCAGGTAAGCACAGGGATTGCATTATTCGGTGCTGTTGGCTTCAGTCTTTTGTGGATATGGATCCGAAAAGATGCGAGGTACCAAGTAAAAGCTGGTTCTGAGCGAGTAGAGCTATAAATAGATGAATGCGTTTGTCAATTTATGATTCATTAGCTATAATCAAGTTAGCTATTTTAGCTAATATGGATTGTGAGGTGGGATGCCGTGATTGTCAGTTCAACCGAAGTACAGAATAATTTTGGGAAGTATTTACAACTTGCTGCCCAAGAAGAAGTCATTATCACCCGTAATGGTACAGAAATAGCTCGATTGCAATCAATGAAGGATCATCCAACGAAGGAGGTTATATGGGACAGTTCAGTCAAGGAATCAGTAGAGCAGTATCATTTCAAAGGAAGAAAGGCTTCGTATGAGGAGTTTTTGGAATTAACTCGTGATATGGAGAATCGCTATGAATACATTGATGGAGAGATTTATTTATTGGCCTCACCAAAAACGGCCCATCAATATGCAGTCACTAAATTGTTTGGTCTATTTTTTAATACATTTCAAGATGAATGCATGCCGTTTGTCGCCCCTTATGATATTAGCTTAAAAAGACCTAACCGGAAGGATCCGAATGTTGTTCAACCAGACTTAATGGTGATTTGCGATCTGGATGATCACATAAATGAACAGGATTATTATATGGGCGTTCCATCACTTGTCGTTGAAGTGCTATCAGAAAGTACTAGAAGTAAAGATATGGTGAAAAAACTCGATCTATATATGGAATCGGGTGTGAAAGAATATTGGATCGTCAATCCATTCAATCGAGATGTCACGATCTACTATTTTGAAAAAAATGAAGTCAGTGAAACCAATACTTTCAAATACCCTGAGACTGCCAAATCTTTTCTTTTTGAAAATGTAACGGTTGAGCTGGAGAAGATTTTTAAGTGAACATGGAGTCAGCAAATATTGGCAGTCATGAATTTGAGTTTCCGCAAAATGCAGAGACGCAGGCTGAAAAACAAGAGTGTAATGTAGTCGCTGCGTTTTTAAGCCGTGTGATCGTTTAAAAAGGGTTTTTTGCGATCACTGAACTAGAGCCTTGGGCAGGCTCTTTTTTAAACGATTCACTTTTCACTTTTGCCATTCAACAGACAAGTTTCAACGTTAACTGCCGAGGTCCTGTGTTTCGTATAGGAATCCAGTCTTTGATTCCCGTTCTGGCGTGGGACAGCGTTGCTGATATGCCTTCAGCTAACTGGTAGTAATAAAATCGGATATCTTTGCGAAGCGCACGAGAATTATGAATAAGCCGTTGGAAAAGCCCGCTATGTTCGGATTCATCTGCCAAGAGCCCAAGCATGCCCATAGCATAGGTCAGAAGTTGATTCAGGTTATTCATAGACGTTAAACTTCTCACTCTAAAGTCTTCGAATCCAAAGTGCTGTTTTTTGAATCGGAAATATTCCTCAATCCGCCACCTAGACATATAGGCCCGCACAATTTGAATGGCATCCTTTTTACCCCTGATGACCTTGTTGGTAGCCAACATCATAGGTTTTTCGCCTAACCCATATACAAGCACAAGACGAATGGAACGCTTCCCCGCTGTGATCTTCACATTGAGGTGGCTTACGTAAATGGTTTCCTTTTTGACTTTCCCGTTTTCCTTGAAGGTGAGCGTCGTTTTGATCTTTCCTTTCCGTGAATCGCGCAGCACTGTGGATTTAAACCATTTTCCTTTCCAAAAGATCTTGCGATTCTCGGTTAATCGGACGATATACTGCTGCTTTTTTTGATGCATAAAGTCAAATAGGGCATTCATGTCGTACCCTCGGTCAAAGACAAAAGTTGCGTTCCTTTTAAGGTGACTGATCACAAAGTTCAATCCCTGAAATAGGACTTCATTGGTGGACTTGTAGCTTTTCTCCCAAGAGGAATGGATGCGGGAAAACAGACTGATGGGCTGTTTTTGATTGGCACTCAACCCGACGATTTCTGTGACGTGGTATCCTTTTTCGATTTTGTGGTCTTTGCTGGAGCCATCTCTGACTTTCCCCAGTGCTTCGAATGCCCGCCCATGTGGTTTAATGACATCCGAATCATCCACCAAAATGAGCGGCTCTTTTCCTAACGCCTTCACCACTTTTTGTGTGTAACGAGAAAGGATAGACGGGGACAGGGAACGCCCTAAATTCCGGCTTAATCGTTCAATGGTATTTTTAACCTGGACGGGCTCATTTAAAGCGACGGCAATGTCTTTGAGGATGATACTACCGGATTTTAAAATGCCGTAGATGGACTGGATCACGAACTTGGATTCCACTTGACCCGCTTTTGATACGATACTTTTCGCGAATTGAACTGATTTACGTTTTACTCGGTATACATCTGTGGTAGAATGGAACATGGAAAGGCCTCCTTAAAGTTGTTTAGTAGCGTTTTAGTTGGTGTTAAAATTATACCAAACAACTGAGGCCTTTTCGCTGTTTTCACCCCGATTTTCGCCACCTTTCCGTGTTTTTATTGAAAAATCACCTCTTGAATTGGTCCTACTCAGTCACCTCTTGATTTTTTGCGGAAACTCAAAAGTCATGAATCCTTGATGTTTTTAGTTGATGTGTTATAATAGGAAACGTAAGCAATTGGCTTCATCTATTCCGAGTTCCCGCTTGGATTGGGCCTAAGGATCATATCCTTATTCCTTTATATATGGGGACGTTACGGATTCGACAGGGATAGTTCGAGCTTAAGTTGCGAGTCGAGGGGATCGGCCTCGTTAAAACGTCAACGCCAATAATAACTGGCAAAGAAAACAATAACTTCGCATTAGCAGCTGCCTAATAAGGCACTGATGCGGTTCCTCCCTCCATCGCCCATGTGGTAGGGTAAGGGACTCACTCTTAGTGGGATACGCCGGAAGCTCTCCGCCTGGGGGCCAAGGAAGAGATCAATCAGGCTAGCACTTTGGAAGCCCGTCGATAGGCCGAAGAAGTCGCGAAATAACAATATATCGACTACACTCGTAGACGCTTAAGTGGCGATATTTCTGGACGTGGGTTCGATTAGTAATAGTCGCCTTATGTGGTAACACATAAGTGAAAACTTGGCTTTATCGGTGAAACCTACGTTGCAAAACTTTGCAATAGGGCAATACCGAGCGGTATGTGGAGCAATCCAACAGCCGTGTATCGACTTATAGGCTGCCATCCCAATGGGTAGTACTAGGATGCGGAAAGCTGTTTCGACAAGAGAAGCAAATCTAATTTCCGCATAAGACGCCAAGGGACCTGATACAACAGGTTCAAGATATAGTCAGTGCCATGAACGAAAGCATGGAATAGCACGTCCCACCGTCTCCACCAAATACATAATTTGGTGGTTTTTATTTTGCATTTTTATAACTGGAAAAACCTCTCTTCAAATAACAATTTGGAATTAAGACTTTTCGCATTATATTTTCCGTTTCTAGGAGTGACCCTTTCGTAATTTTCAAGTATCCAGAGTGCGCGGCTTCTTTTTTGATGTATTCTTAAGTAAGGGCTAACACTTCTTAATATATAAAGAACGTTTTCTTTTTTCTTTATATTTAATGTATAAGAATCCTTATGTTTATCTGGCCTATAGTTCTTTTTACTATTAATGTATCCACCTGTTAAAGTTTGAATATAAACTAAAAGTTCTTTGTCTGATGAAGAAATGGTTATACAAGGTCGTCGGAATTCTTTTTTGTGCATTCTTGTCAATGTAATTGATCCCTCTCCGTCAATAATTCCTGCTAAATAAGCTGCTTCCCAATCCTTCATAATTTCACCTCTGTTCATATGAAAAATAATTCCCCCTTAACCTATTATACCATTTTTACCTTTGCCTTTTAGGGAATTATAGCGAAATAGAACAAAAAGATTTAATCTTCAGAGCGGGTTTTGGACAAGCGTTCTAACTAAAGAATAATAAAAAATCTATTTAACTTTTGTAATGCAGCATTGCTATTACTGGCAAGTGATCAGAGGCATTTGGTATGTTTGTGACAACCTTTGCCTCCGTTACTTTAAAATCACGACTAGTAAATATATAATCCAATCTAGATCTTGGGTGAAGTGAAGGGTAAGTATAACCTGGACCTTCACCGGCAATATGCCAAACATCTTGAAACTTGTTAGTTACCTTTCTCCATCCTTTTGAGCGCGGTTTCATATTCCAATCTCCCATTAATATGATTGGTTCGGATTTTTTATCAAGATGACTGATAATAAAATCTGTTTGCTTTCTATGAAGAAACGGATTAAGACTTAAGTGCGTGACATTGATTTGGAAAGATCGTGTATGTACCTGAATGGTTGCATCTAGTAAAGACCTCTCTTCTAAACCCCCATATAGTGTATTCAGTGAATGAGATCTCTTACAAGTAATGGGAAATCGGGATAAAAGAGCATTTCCATATTGGCGTACCTCTGTCACGTGCTGTGACTCTATAGAAATAGACGGGCTAAAAGCATATTCCAGTTTTAGTTGGTTGGCAAGCCAAACAGCTTGATCCTCAAAATGACTACGATTAGAAAAATGGTTATCAACTTCATTTAGCCCAACGATATCAGCATGACAACGATCGATCACTTCCGCAATTCTGTATAGATTCGTTTGCTTATCCATTCCTTTCCCATGATGGATATTAAAAGTCATGGCCTTGATCTCCAAAGTCTACTCTCCTCAAAAATGATTTATCAAATTTTCCAAATTTAATGGTCACTCTTCTGTAAGGTTAAAAAGCGATGCTAAATGCTTTACGGTTTTCATTTAATCTGTATTAAAATAACCAATAATTCAAGTCGTATTCTAATCATTCTCTTGGCTCTCATCCTACTCCATTCCGCAATCGTTTGAAAAGTATAGAATTAGTTCCGGGAAGGTATGCTAAATATATTGCCCCCGAAATATCATTTTAATAATCGAAAAGGAAAGAAAAAGGATGAAGAAAATGTTATATATTTTAATCATTATTGTCATCTTGCTAGTCATCTTTTTTTTAATAAGAGGTCTTAAACATGAAAATCAGTCCTTGACACAGAAAAATATTACACAAACGGAGAATCCCGTTATTCTGCTAATCATTGATTCCTTAATGGACAAACCGCTGCAGAAGGCAATCAAAGAAGGCCGTGCCCCGGCATTAAAATATTTAATAGAACATGGCCACTATTATCCAAACCTGATTAGTAGCTATCCAACGATGTCCGTCACGATTGACAGCTCCCTTTTAACCGGTACCTATTCGGATAAACATCGGGTTCCAGGCCTTGTTTGGTATGATGAAAAAGAAAAGCGGATCGTGAATTATGGAAGCGCGAAAGAAGAGGTATTTAAAGTAGGAATAAAAAATGTAGTGGAAGACAATTTTTATCATTTAAATCATTCCCACTTAAGCCGTGATGTAAAAACGATCCATGAAAAATTAGCGGAGAAAGGGTTGCAAAGTGCATCCATAAACGCGTTGGTCTATCGTGGTAACGAAAAAATGACGTTAAAGCTATCGAAACTGTTAGCGAAGTTCGACGTGATGCCGGAAAAATTAAACATTGATACGCCGTTATTATTTTCTTATGGTGCATTGGCACAGTTCAGCCCGAAAAACAATCAAAATAATCAAGTTTGGAAAAAGGTTGGATTTAATGATAAATTCACCGCCCAAGAATTAATATATATCATCCAAAATGGAAAGCTTCCTGCTTTTACGATCGCCTATTTTCCGGATCTTGATCAAGAGGTTCATAAACATGGCCCTACAGATCACATAGATGCGATCGAAAAAATAGATAAGCAACTTCAGGAAGTATTGAATACGTACGAGTCGTGGGATAAAGCATTGCAGTCTGCCGTTTGGATTGCGATGGGGGACAGCGGACAAGCGAAGGTAGGGAAAGACAAAAGTAAATCTTTCATCCACTTAAACAAGATTTTGGATCATTATCAAATACACAAAATCACGGAGCCAGTAAAACAAGAGGATCAAATCGTCTTAGCCTATAATGAAAGAATGGCTTTCATCTATAATGTAGATCAAAAACTAACAAATGAGGAAATTGTCCAGAAATTAAAAAAAGATGATCGAATGAATTTGATCGCCTGGAAAAGTGAGACCAATGTGAATGTAGTAGCGAACGGTCAGCAAGGAAATTTAACCTTCCGGCCGAACGGTGATTTCAAAGATGCCTACGGCCAATCTTGGTTTTTAACAGGTGAACATTCTATTTTGGATCTTACGGTAAACAATTCCCATATCGAATATGGGAATTACCCAGATGCTCTAGCACGATTACACACTGCATTAAATTCCCATTCTGGAAATTATATCATCGTTGATGCAAAACCCGGTTTTGAATTTGCAGGTGATGGAACGCCTATTCATCCTGGAGGCGCGGCACATGGATCAATCCACAAACAGGACTCATTGATACCAATGATTGTCACGGGGACAGAAACAAAGCCAAAACATTTGCGAATTGTTGATTTATATCCCTGGTTTTTACAACTAATGAATAAGGGAGACTGAAAGCGTTGAAAAATCCATCACAAATAGTGTGTTTAGTGTGATAAAGAAAAGAAGACGGCCATTGAAGTAATCTACAATATCGTTTTTTTGATCGTTATCTTAATGATTTTCCCTTTTCTGGTTAAACTAACAAGCGATATCGATGAAAAGGAGTGTTTGTTTTTGCTAAAGATTAAAACTTTGCTTGTTGCTCTTTGTTTTTCCATAATGGGGCTTGGTACTTTTACAACGAACGTCTCGGCCCATGATTCTGTTCATTTTCAAATGAATGAAGCAGAATATCAGTCTCTAATAGAACAGGGCTATTCGAAAAAGGATATATTTCGTGCAAAAGGAATTGCTCATTTAGCCAAAAAGGATATTGGGGATGTATTGGACCACTATCAAAAGAGCGGCTCTTGGGAAAAAACAGCTGCTCATTTTGGTATTGATGTTAAAAAATTGAAGGCCAAACATAAAAAGATGAAAGCTAAGCATGAAAAAATGAAAAAGTTTTATATGGAAAATAAAGAGGAGATTTTCGCATATATCGCAGGATATTCTGCTATCTCTCAAGAAGAGCTAAGAAAGATTCAGGTGGAAAATTCCTTGAAAACTCATCATTTAATGAAGGCAGCGGTAATTGCTAAGTTAAGTAACAGTGCCTTGGTGGATGTCGTAAATGAGCATAAAGCAGGGAAAAAGTTTTATGAAATTGCGCAAAATCGAAATGTAAAAAAAGCGGAATTCAGAAAAGAACTGAAAAGAATTCATAGCAAAATCAAGGAAAGCATCAACTCCTAAGCAAAATGAGGGCCCCGCGTATGGTAGCCCTCTTATTTTTGGTGGATTTTATAATCAATTGTTAGAAATGGAAGTCGAAAAATCCACATTCTATGTTTGGCTGTCAACTCTCCTCTTTTAACCTCTTCGATCCGAAAACATTCTTCCAATGGCAATTTGAATAAATGCTTTTTCCAAGCAAGATAAATGCCAGCATCAGATTGTGGTTGGTTTCTTTTACTCGTTAATTGTAACCCTGTGCCAAGCTGCTTTACATCTAAGATTCCAATCATCGTAGACCATGGCAAAGGAAGGGCGATATTCATGTATGTTTTGGGTTTTGTCGTATGCTCCGAATAAAGGGCAACGAATACGACCTCGTCCTCGATCTTTCGTACCCATGCCCTTGGCGCAACTCTCCCATCCACGTTCTCCTGAATGGTCAAAATTCCCCCTGTCATTTCCACTTCTTTACTTGAAAGGGGCAAATTGATTTGTTGCACATATCGACTGCATAGTCGATATATTGCCGCAAACGGCTTAAACCAACTAGACCATTTTATTTTAGAAGAAAGACGATAATCAATGGTTCGCTCGTAAAAATCAATAATGGTGGGCGAGAGTGTACGAGCATTGATTTCATAGACACCCATATCGTCGACAAGTCCGTGGTAGATTGACCTGTTTTCTTCTTCTTTAACCTTTTCAAGGATTTTCTCGCCAATCACCCATTTTCCGCGAATATTGCTAATCGGAAAGGATGAATTTTTGGTTTTTGACTTTGGCACATAGAGGGACCAACCGACTACACCAAGCAGGCCAAATACAAGACAATTCAAAACGCCGTGAAAACGCAGCATAAAGTCAATATTGACAATAAAGGTATGAGATAGATTTCCGTATGCATATAAAAGCGAAAAACTAATCGAGACAGCTAATGAGAGAAAGGAAATACGCACGAGCCATTTTTGCCAATTGTTTTGGAAGGAACTTTTGAAAGCTAAAACGATTATTCCAGCAATTCCGACGATATAGATAAGGACGGAAAGCAACTCAATCCAGCGAGAAAAAGTGATTCCCATCGCGACGATCAGCGGTGATGCTAAAAGCAAACTGGTGACCCATTGGTAAGCAGGAGGCTTTGACAATCTTCCTAAAAAGCCAATAAAAATCGGCAATAAAAAAGCGGAATAATGAAAATGGATGGCTGTTAACCAAGTAAGCATTGCCGAAAAGCCGGTGTTCCATCCTGCTTCATAGGCCAAAAACCAGGCTCCGCCCATTGCCAAATAAATCAGTCCAAGATCAATAGAAAATTCCTCTAGATTAACGAAGCCTCTTTGTAAAAATCGTCCTATGCCATAGATGGCAATGATGACAGTAAAAAGAAAATAAATAGCCGCAATCCAGCCATCCCATTGTGTTTGCTCTGTCCACTGTAAAAAAGCGATAGCTCCGTAAGCCGGTATGGCAAAATAAAAATAATTCCTGCTGAACCAGTCCTGTTTCTTTATCACCAATTGTAAGACAACTGGAATATAAAGAATTTGGGCGATCGTCAACATCGTGGAAGGCCAGGGCAGTATGCTGAAAGCGGCGATTAAAATAAATAAAAGACAATGAAGAAATGTGAATTTACGTAGGCTCATGAGCGTTAAAATCTCCTTCATTCACCTCAATTAGGGGTATTAGATATTTTAATCCACAACAATATGATCAACGGGTACAGTATGCTTACTTTCACGAAATTGACCTGGAGACATACCAATCTTTTTATGAAAGACCTTGCTAAAATAGTTTCCGTTTGAATAGCCAACCAATCTAGCAATCTCTTGAATGGTCTGATCGGAGGAACGGAGTAATTCCATCGCTTTATCAATCCGAATTTTTGTTAAATAGTTTAAGGGTGTCATGGACGTTGTTTTATGAAACAGCCGGGTGAAATGATATTTGGATAATCCAGATGCTTCTACTAAATCATTCAGCCCAATGGGTTTATCATAATGTTTCTGTGCGAATAAGGCGGCCTTGTTAATGGGTTCGGGCCATTGTTGAGCAGATAAACCAATATTACGGGCAAAACGATAAAGCTCCATCATGAATGCATACCCTAAGGCTGAAGCTTGATAGGCGTCTGTGATTTTTTTCTCCACAGCCTTTTGGTAAATCGTTAATAATAATTGAATGGTGGCTGATTCGGGTGGAAAGGTAATCACATGGCCCTTTTTCTCATGGATAAATTGAAAGGCTGTTTGGATTTCCTTTCCATATAATGTAATGTGAATAAACTCCCAATGCTCACTATCCCGAGGAAAGAAATAGCGATGTCGACTAGGTAACTCGACTAGAAAAGCCTGTCCAGATGTTAAGGGGTGGCTATTTCCGTCTATCTCAATCATCCCCCGTCCTGATAATGTGTATTGAAAGACATATTTTCCAACTTCTCTACGCGTGAGGCCATCCCAATTATAATCGGGGGAATACACGTTTTCCCAGCCGATCGAATAAATTCCGACAATCTCGTCTTGATGACACCCGTGAAACCTGAAACCGAAAGATTCATATTTTTTGTTGGTGTTTTCAGATAGCAATATAATACCCTGCTTTCTATTTTTTTACCATTGAAATGATGGATGAATGATTCTTATGATGAATATAGCAATAACGCGAAAGGAATACAATTGTAAATAGGTTATTTTTATTTCTTTCCGTTACTTTTTGTGCATAGGTTTATCATAGGTTCTATTAAAATGGAGGTAGATGATCGATGACAATTCGAAATGAATATCCACGTCCACAGTTGGAAAGAAAGGAATGGCTCAATTTAAATGGAGAATGGCAGTTTGCTTTCGATCATGGGAAGAGTGGGATTGAACGTGAATTTTACAAGGAAGGCCCCTTTACGAACACGATACAAGTTCCTTTTTGCCCAGAAAGTGAGCTTTCGGGCATTGGCTATACCGATTTTATGGCAGCGGTATGGTATAAGAGAGTGGTTCAAATCCCGGAGAGTTGGTTGAATCAACGGATTATTCTCCACTTTGGGGCGGTCGATTATCATGCCCATGTATGGGTGAATGGCCAAAAGGCAGGGGAGCACAAAGGAGGATACACCCCCTTTTCATTGGATGTGACCAATTTTCTCAATGGTGAGGAAGCGATCATTGTTGTTTGTGCAGAGGATGATACTCGTTCTGGTTTGCAACCGCGTGGAAAACAAAGTGGCAGGTATTATTCAGCTGGCTGTGATTATACACGCACAACGGGCATTTGGCAGACCGTTTGGATGGAGGCTGTTCCAGAGACTTATATAAAAAAGACAGCCTATAAAACCAATCCTAAGTCAGGTACTGTATCGATTGAAGCCTATTTAAACCAATATGAAAAAGAATTGGTATTAGAACTAGAGGCGACTTACAAAGGAAAGGGTGTCGCAAAAGAAACGGCTTATGTATCCGGATCTCATATTCATGCCAATCTTTCATTATCAGAAATCCATCTTTGGGAACCAGGCAAACCTCAACTTTATGATCTGACCCTTTCCCTTAAGAAGGCAGGGCGAGTGGTTGATCAAGTGGAAAGTTATTTTGGCGTCCGGTCTGTTTCGATTGAAGACAAAGCGATTTTGATCAATGACAAGCCAATCTTCCAGCGCTTGGTGCTTGATCAAGGTTTTTATCCTCAAGGGATTTACACAGCACCAACAGATGAAGATTTAAAGAAAGATATAGAAATCTCGATGGAAATGGGATTTAATGGAGCACGGATGCATGAAAAGATCTTTGAACCTCGCTTTCTCTATTGGGCAGATCAGCTTGGCTATCTTGTTTGGGGGGAACATGGAAACTGGGGGTTAGATATTACAGGGTCCAAAGGATTAGAGCGTTTTTTGCCTGAATGGATGGAAGCTGTTGAAAGGGATTTTAATAGTCCAGCACTGATCGGCTGGTGTCCATTTAATGAAACATGGGATCAAAACGGGACACGACAAAATGATGAAGTGCTTCGCATTACGTATGAAGTGACAAAACGTTTGGACCCCACACGTCCTGTGATTGATACAAGTGGGAATTTCCATGTTGTGACAGATGTCTTTGATATCCATGATTATGAACAGAATGTGGAAAAATTCGCGGAAAAGTTTGCAGAAATGGGTCGTGGAGGAAAAGCCTATGTGACGTTTGCGGATCGTCAACAATATGAAAATCAGCCTTATTTTGTAAGTGAATACGGTGGGATTTGGTGGAACCCTGGAGAAAAAGAAGGTTGGGGCTATGGAGATAAGCCGGAATCTAAAGAAGCTTTCTTGCAAAGGTATAAGGGATTAACGGAAACCCTATTAAAAAATCCGGCTATTTGTGCGTTTTGCTATACCCAACTTTATGATATTGAACAAGAGGTTAATGGTCTATATACGTATGAGCGTAGGGCGAAATTTGATCCGTCTATAATTCGGAATATAAACAGCCAAAAGGCAGCGATTGAAATTGCATATGAACAGAAAGAAAGAGAGTAGGATTTCAAACTAAAAATTCATTTGCCACCCTTATGAAAAGAGTGGCAAATGGATTATACTTCCTCTAATTCAGTTATTTCCACGACAGATTTCTCCTCAAGTGGGCCTCGTAGATGAACGGTTGCAGTTTTGCCATCTTCATGTAGGCTATCAATCCAGACGGAAACACCATTATAGTTCACATCAATATCCGAGGACGAGGACAATATTTGTTTGATTCGGTTTACATCCATTATATTCACTTCCTATCATGTTTCCTTCTATTTTTTCAATGGAGATGATATTTATACATATGGAAATGAAAAACAGGAAGAATTCCTCTACATCTTGCTGTCGAGTCATAACAGCAATATTTCACCCTTTTTTCGCTTCTTTTTACCATTGTAACATTTTCGATTAACGTCTATCATAAAGATAATTCATATGAATCGCTTTTTCATATGGTACGAAAATAGCAATAAGTTGCTATGATTTTTTAAGGAGGCATGAATATTATGTCAAAAATCACTTTTTTAGGTGCAGGAAGTACGGTGTTTGCAAAAAACGTACTGGGAGATTGCATGCTCGTTCCGAGTATTCAAGGGTTTGAATTCGCTTTATTTGATATTGATCAAGAGAGATTGAAAGATTCAGAGGATATGTTGAATAATTTAAAAGCGACTACAGGTTCTACCGTCCATATTAAAGCGTACACAGATCGTAAAGAGGCTCTACGGGGTGCTAAATATGTCATAAATGCCATTCAAGTTGGCGGTTATGATCCTTGTACGATTACGGACTTTGAGGTACCGAAAAAATACGGTTTGCGCCAAACGATCGCTGATACAGTTGGAATCGGTGGGATTTTCCGAAATCTAAGAACGATTCCGGTGATGCTTGACTTTGCGAAAGACATGCAGGAGGTTTGTCCAGATGCTTGGTTCCTGAATTACACGAATCCAATGGCTGTGCTGACAGGAACGATGATTCGCTATGGCGGCATTAAAACAGTAGGCCTATGCCATAGTGTCCAAGCTTGTGCGCCCGGTCTTCTGAAATCATTGGATATGCCAACAGACAATATTCAATGGAAAATTGCTGGGATCAATCATATGGCCTGGTTACTAGAAATTACTCGCAATGGGGAGGATCTCTATCCGGAAATTAAAAAGCGAGCAGAAGAAAAGCAAAAAACGAAGCATGATGATATGGTGCGGTTTGAGCTGATGAAAAGGTTTGGTTACTATATTACCGAATCTTCTGAGCATAATGCTGAATACCATCCGTATTTTATCAAAGAACGCTATCCAGAATTAATTGAGAAGTTTAATATCCCACTTGATGAATATCCACGTCGCTGTGTCAATCAAATCGAGGGTTGGAAAAATATGCGCAATGATTTGGTAAACGATAAAGAATTAAAACATGAAAGAACTCATGAATATGGATCCTATATAATCGATGCAATGGAAACCGATGTCCCTTTTAAAATTGGCGGGAACGTCCTGAATACCGGTCGTTTAATTAGTAATTTACCTGAAAAAGCAGTGGTAGAGGTTCCGTGCCTTGTGGATCGTAGTGGCGTGACGCCAACATATGTTGGAGATTTACCAGAGCAACTGGCGGCTTTAAACAGAACGAACATCAATACACAGTTGTTGACCATTGAAGCCGCTATTACTCAGAAGAAAGAACATATTTATCAAGCAGCCATGCTAGATCCTCATACCTCAGCAGAATTATCCATTGATGATATTGTCGCACTTTGTGATGATTTGATTGAAGCGCATGGAGATTGGCTGCCTAAATATCAATAAGCGCGTCCCTTTGTTTCTTTAATGAAAATTGAATAGAGACGAAGTGAATGTAAAGTGTATCGTTTGTAAGGGACATTTTTAAAAAAATAGGCAGTTTAAGAAGATGATCCCTGTATCGAACAGGGGTTATCTTTTTTTAATTCCATTGAGTTTAAGTCAAATATCCAGCAGCAATATTTTACCTTTCTTTCATATCTTTTTTACTGTTATAACCGCATTTGCCTGTACGTATTATGTATATAGCGGTACATCTTTAAGCAAGAATTGGCTGTCCAATTGCGGACGGGCCAATGGAAGCAAATTTAACACCCTTTATGAAAACGGATTCATAAATTAATCTTATTGGAGGGGATGATTATGTTCATGAACAAGCAATTGTGGTTGACTGTTATGCTCCTTGTATCTCTATTTCTATTTGGTTGCAATAAAGAAAAAGTTGTCACTTCCGATCCTGGAGGGAGTGATGAACAAAAAGAGGATATCACCCTGACGATTATGATGTGGGATGATTGGGGACAAGGTTTTGACGCGAATATTAAAGAGGTAGTGGAAGAACAATTTCCCCATATTACTGTAAAAAATATCGGTGGGGATACTGGTAATAAAGATTGGATTGAAGAGGCACTTACCGCTGGGAATGTACCGGATCTTATTTTTGCTCATCGTCAATACCATGTCAATCTTTTAGAAGAATATGAGCTGAATTATGATATGACGGAATTACTAGAAAAACATGCCTTTGATTTATCTCGTTACGATCCAGCTCATTTAGATGAGTGGAGGTCTTGGGCAAACGGAGAACTTTGGTTGTTGCCTTTTATGGCTGATCGCTATGCCTTGCACTATAATAAAGACATTTTCGATTTATTTGGCGTTGAATATCCAACGGATGGGATGACATGGAAAGAAGTGATCACTCTTGCATCCCAAGTAACAGGGGAGAGGAACGGCGTTCAATATCAAGGGCTGGATATCACAGGAAATGGGCATTTGCCTATGACTCAAATCATTGGAAAAACTCAATTAATTGACCCTGAAACAGACGAAGTATTATGGACAAAAAGTCCCTATGTGAAGCAATGGCTCGAAATGGTGGAGAGTGTTTATAATATGCCAGGGAATGAAAAGCCGGAAGGGGACGCTTGGACAGAATCTAGAACATTGGCGATGAGACCTTTATGGCTGGATATGGGCACGCCTGAAGATTTAAACTTTGATATTGTCACTTTCCCACAATGGGAAGATGCGCCCAATGTCGGTCCGTTGGCAGGCGGTTGGGGGCTTGGTATTACAGAGCCGAGCCAACATAAGGACGAAGCGATGGAAGTAATGAAATTTTTATATTCTGATGAACATATTGGATTTTTAGGAGAATCACCTATCCACGCTCCATTTAAACATTTATTTGAAGAAAAAGATATCGATGGGATGCTGGTGGGTGAAAGATTGGAAAAGTTTAAAGGGAAAAATTTGCAAGCATTATACAAGCTAGAAGCCGCCGGCGGTCCTGAATCCCGCTCAGAATTTGATGTTGGTGCTTTTCAACAAATAGAGCGTTTGGGCCAGGATTTCATCGAATCAGGGCAGGATGTCAACACCTTTATCCGAGAACTTACGGAAAAGGAGGAAATTAGAATTAAGGATGAAAAAGGGGCAAGCTGACGCTGAAGCGAGGCCCCTTTGTATATTACTTGTCCTATTGTTGTTTGTCACGATAGAACAGTCTTTTTGTCTTGAACATCGTCACCAATCGATTAAAAGAACCCATTTGCAACGTCAGAGTTTTTTTATCAATTTTTTTCAAAAAGACAGCCTTTAATGGTTGACTATCATTATTTTTGTATGTTATATTGATAAATTTGTATATTTTCCCGTAAAGTGGTATCATAGAAATAGAACGAATATAGGAGTGGATCAGTTTGTTTGATATAGGTGACAAAGTATTTTATCCAATGCACGGAGCAGGGGTTATTCAAGCGATTGAAATGAAAGAAATACAGGGTCACGTGGTGGAATATTGTGTTATTACCATTCCAATTATCAATCTAAACATTATGTTACCACGGAAGAATTTGGCTAAGGCTGGCATTCGGTCTGTCGTCGATATCCAAACAGCGAGAAGAATTGTGGACAATTTTCATGACGAGAAACCAAGCAGTGACTTACCATGGAAAGAACGATACAAGCGCAACTTAGAACTGCTTAAATCAGGAGAAATGCAAAATTCTGCTCAAGTCGTACAAGACCTGTTATATCGACAAAAAGAAAAACCGCTTAATTCCACTGAAAAGCAATTGCTTAGTGATGCGCATAAAGCTTTGGTAAGTGAGATCAGTATTATCAAAGATATTTCTGCTGAGCAAGCAGACGAATTACTACAAGCTTAATATCGATTTGAAAACCCCCTCTACTATTCCATTTTTAGAAGGGGGTTTAAATTTATCTGTAAATCTTTTGTGTCATTTTTAAACTCCGAGGGAGCATCAATTGCTAAATTCCAATATAGAAAATCCTTTTGCTTCCAATTGTATCTGTTTATCGTGTAACTTATTTCCAGTCCATAAATCAATGGGAGTTTGTCTATTGAAAAGAGCAGGAAATTGGAATGATTCTGCTTGCTTGGACAAATTAAAAACCACAAGGATTTTCTTATCTTCTTTCTCTTTCATAAACGCAAAACAATTCGAATTTGACTTCACAGGCAAAAAGGAGAGAGTCCCTTCATTTGCAAGTAAAGGTTGCTCTTTACGAAGAGCAATTAACTTCTGAACATGTTCGAACAACTGACGATCTTGCTCAGTTTCATCCCATATCATACATTTTCTGCAACCAGGGTCCCCGCCACCATCCATTCCAATTTCATCGCCATAATAAATGCATGGAGTCCCAATAAAGGTTAAAAGGAATGTCAAAATTTGTCGAACCTTTCGTTTGTCACCAGCGCATTCATTTAATACTCGAGGTGTATCATGACTACCAACTAAATTGAACGCGTTCGCATTTACAGGCGAGGGATACTTATGAATAACCGCTGTCATATTCTCAACAAAATGTTGACAGTCAATGGTTTCTTTGGCAAATAAATCAAGGATATTTCGAGTAAAAGGATAGTTCATGACCGCATCAAACTGATCCCCGCGTAGCCAAGGCATCGCATCATGCCATATTTCTCCAAGGATGTATAGGTCAGGCTTTATCCCTTTTACAACTCGGTGAAAATCTCTCCAAAATTCATGATCGACTTCATTAGCTACATCAAGTCGCCAACCATCAATATCGAATTCTTCCACCCAATAACGACCAACATTTAACAAATAATTCCTTACCTCTTCATTTTGCGTATTTAATTTCGGCATATAAGGTGTGAAGGCAAAGGTATCATAATTAGGTTTTGGCTCAAAAGATAGTGGAAACTCATGGATATGAAACCAATCTTTGTATTCGGAAGCCTGTCCCTTTTCAACCACATCCTGAAATTGTGGAAAATAAAAGCCAGAATGATTAAAAACGGCATCAAGCATTACTTTTATTCCATTGTCATGGCATACTTTCACCAATTGTTTCAGCGTTTCCTTGTCACCAAATTGTGGGTCAATTTCTAAATAATCAATGGTGTCATACTTATGATTAGAATAAGCCTTAAAAATGGGAGTGAAATAGATTCCTGTTATCCCAAGCTCTTTTAAATAGGAAATATGATCGATCACTCCTTGTAAATCTCCGCCAAAAAAATTATCTGGTTTTGGTTCACGACTGCCCCATTTAAGCGTCCCTTTGGGATCGTTTTCAAGATTCCCATTGGCGAATCGTTCAGGAAAAATTTGATACCAAACTGTATCCTTTACCCATGATGGTGGTTGAAAGGCATCTGATGCATGGACGAAAGGGATCGCAAAGTAGAAATCGGTAACCTTTGGTTTTTCGTCCGAAAATCCACCCTCCCCAAAATAGATCGATTTTCTCCCATCATTAAGCTCAAATCCATAACGAAGCCGGCGGTAAGGTGGTTTGATCACAACGTGCCAATAATCGTAAAACTGGTCTGTCCCCGTTTTTCTCATAGGCGTTTTCACATTTTTCCATTCTTTGTTCGACCAATCGTAAGGATCTCCGTGAATGAGTTTGATGGATTCACAGTCCCCTTTTTGCGTTTGGATCATAATATTTACGCTACCATTAGCGCAAGCGTATGCATAATTATCTGTTGGTCTATGTATGATAGAATGCTTATTCACTCCATCTCCTCCTTTGGTTACTGTCTATTCAACTATAATGTAGGCTATATTGAAAGCTCTTGTCAATGAAAATGATAAACTTTCTAAAAAACTATTGACAGAATTTACAAATCCAATATAATTATAGACGAATTGATGAAAGCGTTTGCGCAAACTTATTGATTTACTACAAAATGGCTGTGAAAAAGGGGGAGTGGATCTACAAAGGAATGGAAAAATAAGCTGCTCGATATCGAGACTCTTAAGTTTTCGCAAAATCCAATGATAACGTGTGTCTGTTTACTTAAATGAGAATGGAAACTGCTGTAAATAAAGAAAAGGAATACATATATGAGGAGTGAATAAATGATGAGACGCTATATGGGTGGGGTAGTTTATTTGTGTTTCTTTTTACTGTTGGTCTCTTGTAGTCCGGAAGCAACTAAACAGGTAAATGAAGATCAAGAAGAGTCGGTGGTCGTCTCCATGTCAACAGCCCATGTTGATGGGGAATGGTTGGAGAAAATGAAACCTAAGGTTGAGGAAAAATTCCCACATATTACGCTCGAATTAGTCGATATGCCATCTGTGGATACGGAAGAATTTGAAGACAAAGTTTACAAAGGAGAAATACCAGATATTCTCACGGTTCTGGAACAGCGTAGAGATTTTATGATCATGAGAGAATATGAGTTAGAGTATGATTTTGAGGAGATAATCGAAGCGAAAGATTTTGACCTATCCATTTATGATGAATCTATTATGAATAGTTTCCGAAATGCGACCCCAACTGGAGGAATTGTCGCCTTGCCGATTCAATCCAATTACTTTGCCATTAATTATAATAAAGACATCTTTGACCGTTTTGGGATCTCTTACCCAGTTGAACCAATGACTTGGTCTGAAGTCATGGATCTAGCGGATGATATGACCCGTGAATTCGATGGCGTACAATATCATGGGGTCACCATTAATCCCTATCTTGCTTGGTTTATTTTCACCCAGTTTGAAGAAAACATGATTGATCCAGATACAAATGAGGTTAATGTCATCAACTCAACAGCAATGAAGAATATCTTTAAAATGCTGGACGAATATGCCTCGATTCCAGGTAATGCGCCAAGCGGGGAATGGGGGACAGCTTTTGAGGAAGGCAACGTAGCAATGGATATTAATTGGGCTAGAACCTATAATGTCGAAGAAGGCATTGAAGGAGTAAACTTTGGGTTTGCCCCATTTCCTACATGGGATGCCAATCCAGGAATTGGTGTGGAACCAAATGTCACGGCATGGATGATCACGAACACGTCAGAACATAAAGAAGAAGCATTTGAGGTTATCTCCTATCTTACCTCTGCTGAAGCCCGTGTTCCGGAGATCCGGACAGGGAGTGTCCCGGCGCTTGCAGATCCAGAAATTAAAGAACAATTTATGGCGGACATTGAACACTCAGAAGATTATAATCTAGGTGCGCTAGAAAAACTAACATCATCAAGTGGCCCCCCTAAAATAAGCCTTTATGAAAATAGTGCTCCACTTCGAGAAATGATGGAAAAGTTTGTGATTGAAAAACGAGGAACCGATGTGAATGAATTTTTGCGAGAAGTTGAACAGGAGATTGAAAATTACGTGATGGATGAAGAGAATAAGGAATAAATTATCTAAATAATAACCTAGACTCCATCTAAAATAGGTGGGGTCTATTTGATGCTTACCCAATAATCGTAAAACTGGTCTGTCCCTGTTTTCCTCATTCCATTTGGAGCATAAAATTTACGCTGTTATTGGTGCGAACGTTTGCATGATATATATATGATAGAATGCTTATTTAATTTTTCTCCTCTCATAAAAAATTAATATGACTTTTTACTATAATCTAGACTGATTGCCAATGAAAGGAGGTGAAGTATTAAAAATATAGACATGTTGACAGAAGTAAAAAAACCAATATAATAATAAGTGAATAAGGGCAATCGTTTGCACAGAATCCTTACTTCTTTTCATCTGGCATTTTTATGGCTAATAAGAAACATAGAATGAGAATTAAGAACATCCTTTTATTTGAATAGCAAAAGGAAAAGGGGATTGTATTATAGTTAATATTTTTAATAATAATGAGAGCAGGGGTAACATGTCTATAACGATCAAGGATGTAGCTAAGTATGCAAATGTTGCTCCATCAACTGTATCAAGAGTGATTGCTGATAGTCCTAGGATTAGTGAAGAGACGAAAAATAAGGTGAAAATAGCAATGGAGGAACTTGGATATCACCCTAATTTAATAGCGAGAAGCCTCGTTAGTAGAGCCACCAATGTACTTGGACTGGTCATGCCAGAATCTGTAGATGTCGTTTTCCAAAATCCTTTCTTTTCAAGTGTACTTCAGGGGCTTAGTGAAAGTGCTCATGAAAAGACTTATGCTTTACAAATGACAACCGGGAAAACAAAAGATGAAATTTTCCAAGAAGTAGTTGAGATGGTGCAAGGAAGAAGGGTCGACGGTCTCGTGTTATTAAACTCGTATGTGGAAGATCGATTGACTTCTTATCTAATGAAATGTGATTTTCCTTTCGTGATTATTGGCAAACCATATAGGAATGAAGAGCGGATTACCTATATCGATAATGATAATTTCCGTGCAGCAAAAGAGGCGACAGAATATTTATTAAGCCTTCACCATGAAAGAATTGCTTTTATTGGTGGAAGTCCTGAATTAGTTGTCACGGTGGATCGGCTTAATGGGTATGAGAAGGCGCTGGATAATGCCGGGATTAAACTGCGGGATTCTGTCTATGCAGCTTTTTTAAAAAAAGGTGGGCAGGAGGCAGTGGTGGAACTATTAAAACGAGAAGAACCGCCAACAGCATTAATCGTATCAGATGATTTGATGGCCTTGGGTGTATTGCAAATGCTAGGTGAAATGGGAATTTCTATAGGTGAAGAAATGTCTATTGTAAGTTTTAATAATGCGTTTTTAGCTCGAATGACGCAACCGCCTTTGACATCAGTAGATATTAATATTTTTTCATTAGGTTATGAGGCTGCGAAAAATTTAATTCTCAAAATTGAAAATCCGCAAGAACCAATAAAGAGAATAATTATCCCGCATCAACTGGTAGTGAGATCATCTAGTGCACCTCAAAAATTGAAAAATAAATGATTGAATTCAAGGGGGCGTTCGTAGCTGAGCCTTCGACTAGGAATAGCTTTTTTAAAACTACGAAAAACTACTGACTAATGTCTGCAATAAGCTGGAATAAATACAAATAAATGATATCATTAAACTAGTTCTATTGAACTATAACAATAGAACTTAATAAAAAATAGAAATATTAAATTACTTGTTGCTTTTTTATTTATGAGAGATTATAATGAATTTAGCGCAATCGTTTTCGTTTGTATTTACTAAACGGAGGTGCTTTATTATTTCTGTTTTGTGCAAGCGGTTGCGCTAAAAAGAGAATTCGGAGGGGTTAAAATGAAAAGGTCAATCTCATTTTTGCTAGCTATGATGTTAATAATCGGAATGCTAGCTGCATGTGGGCCAAGTAGGTCAGAAACTGGGGGGACAAATAAACCAGAAGGGAATTCGGAGAACAACTCTGAAGAAAATAAGGGAGAAGAAACCGATAAGCCTGAAAAACTTACTGTATGGGTAAATGATGAAGAGTCACAAAAAGTTGTACTTCGTGAAATTTTTGATAAATACGAAGAGGAAACAGGTATTACAATAGAAACAGTTGAGATGAACATGCTTGATCAAATCGAGGCGCTTGCACTGGATGGACCGGCGGGAAAAGGGCCAGATCTTTTCTTCCAGCCACATGATAGAATTGGTAATGTTGTACTACAAGGATTAGCGGAACCAGTAGATTTAGGAGAAGTTCAGGGCGATTATGTAGATACAGCCATTGAAGCTGTTACATATGATGGGGAAATTTGGGGTGCGCCTTTAGTTGTAGAAACATATGGGACTTTTTACAATAAAGATTTAGTTGAGAAGGCACCCGAGACAATGGATGAATTAATGGAAATTGCTGAAAGTCAAACTGATGAATCAAAAGATGAATACGGATTCTTAATGGAAGCCGCAAACTTTTATTTTTCATATCCATTTTTCGCGGCAACTGGGGCCTATGTGTTTAACAAAGATGACGGCGCTTATAATGTGGATGATATTGGTCTAAATAATGATGGTGCGATTCAAGGAGGAGAGTTGATTTCTTCTTGGTATAAGGAAGGGTATATTCCAGTAGAGGTAAATCCAGATATTATGAATGGACTTTTCACTGAAGGAAAAACTGCTGTTGTGATCACGGGACCATGGAATATTCCAACCTATAAAGAAGCACTTGGTGATAGTCTTGGAACCGCTATATTGCCCAAGATCGATGGTACAGTACCACAGTCGTTTGTCGGTGTAAAATCATGGATGCTTTCCTCTTATTCTGAAAATAAAGAGTGGGCAACAGATTTAATGAAATTCGCAACAAATAAAGAGAACTCTCTCATTTATTTTGAAAAAGCAGGCGAAATGCCAGCAAATCTTGCAGCCCTTGAAGATGAGAAAGTAACTTCGGATGAATTGATCAGTGCTTTTGCTGAACAAGTTGAATATGGTGAACCAATGCCTTCTGCTCCAGAAATGCAACAAGTATGGGATCCCATTAATAATGCGCTATCCTTTATCGCGAAAGGGGATCCGGTAAAAGAAGTTCTCGATGAAGCAGTTGAAGCAATAAAAGATAGTATTGTAGCATCAGGTAGTGGACAATAATCGTTTTTAAGCAGATATGGAATATTTAGATTGGCTACTTGTACGAAATCGTAGAGGAAGTCTTAAAACGTAGATCCAAATCGTGTTTGGATCTACGAAATCGCGGAGGAAGTGCCAAAACGTAGATCCAAGAGGCGTTTGGGTGTACGAAACCGCGAAGGACTTGCTAAAACGTAGATCCAAGAGGCGTTTGGATGTCCGAAATCGCGAGGGACTTGCCAAAATGTAGATCCAAAGTGAGTTTGGGTGTACAAAACCGCGGAGGAAGTGCCAAAATGTAGATCCAAAGTGAGTTTGGGTGTACAAAACCGCGGAGGAAGTGCCAAAATGTAGATCCAAGAGGCGTTTGGATGTCCGAAATCGCGAGGGACTTGCCAAAACGTAGATCCAACCTTTGAGTAAGGTAATATTCCAGGATTTAATAATGCTTAAATAAACAAAAAGCTGAATAAGCAGCGATAAGAGGTGGAATAGGATTGCGGTTTCCCTTTCCACCTTTTCATTAGGGGGATTGCTATTATGCAGGAAGAATCAAAAAGTATACATAACCCTAAGTTGGCAATGATCCTATCAATTATTTTTGCTGGTTTAGGACAATTTTATAATCGACGTTGGATTAAGGGATCAATATTTGTAATTGTTGAACTATTGTTTATTGTTATATGTGGTCAATTTGTGAATGATGGAATATGGGGGTTGAGAACACTCGGTACAATTCCTGGAGAACACCATTCTCTATTTTTAATAATTTTTGGTTTAATCTCTCTAATTTTATTAGGATTTGCGCTTACATTATATGTATTGAATATCATAGATGCGAAAAATGATGCAGTTAAAATTGTTAATGGAGAGGAAAAGCGAACGATAATGGAAGCGTTGCGACATACATGGGATAGGGGATTCCCCTATGTATTTGTGACACCTGGACTGATTATGCTTTTATTTATTGTAGTCCTTCCATTAATGTTTACGGTGGCGTTAGCTTTTACAGATTATAATTTATACAATTCGCCACCACGTAATTTACTTAACTGGGTAGGATTTGACAATTTTACAAACATGGTAACGTTGAAGGCTTGGAAAGATACATTTTTTAAAGTGTTAACGTGGACGATTGTATGGACAGTTTCGTCTACCACATTACAAATCGCATTAGGTTTATTCTTGGCCCTATTAGTAAATGATCCAAGAATTAAATTTAAAAAATTCATTCGCACATTTTTAATATTACCATGGGCTGTACCGGCCTTTGTAACGATTTTAATTTTTGCAGCGATGTTTAATGATAAATTTGGAGCGATAAATCGAGAAATTCTTTCTGTGTTTAATATCGTGATTCCTTGGTTGCAAGACCCATTTTGGACAAAAATTGCTTTAATTATGATTCAAACATGGTTAGGCTTTCCGTTTGTATTTGCCCTATTTACGGGTATCCTCCAAAGTGTATCGAAAGAGTGGTATGAAGCTGCTGATGTTGATGGGGGAACGCGTTGGCAGAAATTTCGTCACATTACATTTCCGCATATTATGTATGCAACAGCACCACTTTTAATCATGCAATATGCAGGGAATTTTAATAATTTCAATATTATTTATCTATTTAATAATGGGGGACCAGCTGTAAGAAATCAAAGCGCTGGAGGAACGGACATCCTTATTTCTTGGGTGTATAAACTGACATTTGAATTAAATCAGTATAATATGGCTGCAGCCATTTCACTAATACTCGGTTTGATTGTAACTGTATTTGCATTTTTTCAATTCCGACGTACGCGTTCCTTTAAAGAGGAGGGGAACATTGAATGAGACCAAAAGTAAAATCAAGAATAGAAGTGACGTTTATTTACCTTTTTCTAGCGATTATGTTTATTGTAATTGCTTATCCACTTGCTTGGACGATTGGAATGTCTCTTAATCCAGGTACAAGTCTTTACTCTGCAAGTATCATCCCGGAAAAGTGGTCCCTAACCCATTATAAATGGCTGTTCACAAGTGAAAATAGTAATTACTTATTATGGTATAAAAATAGTGTGATTGTAGCTATTACGAATGCGGTTGTGTCCGTAATTCTTACTTCCTTAATTGCTTATGCGTTTTCTCGATATAAGTTTGTGGGAAGGAAGTATGGGCTATATGCTTTTCTATTATTACAGATGTTTCCTTCATTAATGGCAATGGTCGCAATTTATGTCATGCTTAATATGATCGGACTTTTAAATACATTGCCCGGACTTATCCTAGTGTATATTGGGGGGCAAATTCCTTTTAATGCCTGGCTTGTGAAAGGATTTTTTGACACGATTCCGAAATCATTAGATGAAGCAGCTAGGATCGATGGGGCTGGACATCTCGGGGTATTCTTCCGCATTATGCTTCCATTAGCTAAACCTATATTAGGTGTTGTGGCATTATTTAATTTTATGGCTCCATTTGTAGACTTCCTGCTTCCCAGAATTATATTAAGGGATCCGGAAAAATTTACACTAGCTGTTGGTTTGTTTAATTTTATCAATAATGAATTTGCAAATAATTTTACTCGCTTTGCAGCAGGTTCCATCTTGATCGCCTTACCAATAGCGGTTGTTTATCTATTCTCACAAAGGTATCTTATTACAGGTCTAACAGCTGGTGGGACAAAAGGATAAATTTATTTATAGATTATGAAGATAAAGTGTTCGAATAGCAATAAAAAAGGATAAGGTTCTACCAAATGATAAAGGGAATAAGGAGTTAGCAATAGATACTTTCAGCTGCTATTACAGAAGAAACTTCTGCAGGAATTGACCAAACAGTTGAGTCTAGTCAACGGTCTTCTAACTCAGTGAAAGAAATTACTGATCATATTGAGTCGCTTTCTACCGTTGCCGCAAATTTAAATCAGTTAATAAAGAAATTTAAAGTAAGTTAAGATGGAGTGGGGATAAATAATGGAGTCATTTATCATAATTATTTATCCCTTTTTCTCCGACATTACATTTGATAAGCGATAAAATATGAAAGATATATGAGAACCAAATCCTTGAAGTATTAGCAATCGCTTACACAAAAATATGAAAGGGGAAATGATGATGATTAAATGGTTGGATCGGAAGCACATTTCAGTTTTTATGATTGTCCTTGTGCTATTTACCCTTTTACCAGGTTTCTCGGAGGAAACAGCAGGAAAAACGAATGTGGAAAGTCCGATAGTCCATGACGATGGAACTGTTACATTTTATTATGAGGGCACTGAATCAGATCAAGTACGGGTAGCCGGTAGTTTTACAGATTGGGAGGAAAATGCGCTAAAGATGGATGAAGTGGATGGACTATGGACGGTCACGACAGATGTTCTCACTCCTGATGTCTATCAGTATAAGCTTATTCTTGGTGATAGTGATTGGATTTTGGATCCACTTAATCCGAGTGAGATAAGTGGAAATAATAAACTAGTTGTACAGGGGATAAATTTGAAAGCGGTTCCCTCGTTGCTTGAACAAAATAGTACAGTCCAACTAAAGGGACATTTTATTGGAGAAGATGGAAACAGCAAGGAAGAATCTTCAGCTATTAATTGGTCTTTGGAGGGTGCACCTTCAAGCGTGGAATTAAATGGTGAAAAATTAACAATTGGGAAGGATACTCCAATTGGCACAACATTTTCCATTATAGCGACGTATGAATCTTATACGGCGAAAAAAGCAGTCGAAGTTTCTGGGCAGTTAAAAAAGTATACGGTAAATTATCATCGAATAGATAATAATCTAGAAGATTGGAACTTACATATTTTTGATGGCGGATATGAGCCAGAAAACTATGATTTTGACTCCACAACTACTGTACATTCGCCTGACGGAGAGGAATTTGTATTTTCGACAGGGACTTTTTCTTTTCCGAATGATAGCTTAAAGTTAATTCCACGCAAAGGGGATTGGGAGAGTCAGGATTCTGAATTCGCAGTTCACATACCTGAAGGGGAAAGCGAAATAGAAGTATGGATTATTCAAGGCTTTCATGAAGTATTTACGAGTGAAAATGCGGCAATCAGAGCCTTAACTACATCCTTATCACCTCATATTCGATTCGTATATGAACGACCGGATGAAAATTATGAAGACTGGGATGTCTGGGTTTGGGGGACTGGTGCTCAAGATGATAATATTAATTTTACTAGTTTTGAAGCGGGCAAGGCGATTGCTAATATCGGAGTGGGGCCAAATATAGAGCAGGTTGGCTTTAAGGTACGGAAAGGAAATTGGGAAGAAGAAGAACCAGGCGGAGATCGCTATATTAAAGTAAATCGGTTAGACCCGATTACAAAAGTTTATGTAAATAGTGGACAGACTGACGTTTTCACGGTGCCAGCCATGGAGTCGCCCACCGTTACAAATGGAAATGCAACCTTCTATTATCGTGATAAAGATTTATATTTATCAGATCAAATGTCGAAAATAGATAAGGTTGAGCTTGGTATTTTAGGTGAACGTTATGAAATGGTCAAAGAAGAAAAGAATGAACGATTTGTATATACGTACAAGGATTTACCTTCTGGGGAACATGAATATACCTTCTTTGTAACCATCGATGGAAAAACAACTGAGGTGGTTGATCCTTATTTTGCTATAGATGGAAAATCAGTGATCTCCTTCTTTCAATCAAATATAGAGGTAGATGGAGCCGTTTCTCCCAAAGCGATCGATTATAATGAAAATGCTGTTTTAACCTTGGATATCGTGAATGAAGAGGAAGTTGAATTCCGGGAAATCTCTGTCGACTTGTCTGAGATTGGGGGAAAATCGAATGTAGCGATTGATCCTGCACTAAAGGAAGTGACGATCTCTGTACGTGATTCGGTAACCGCAGGTGTGAAAAAACTTCCTATTAAAGTGATCGATGAATATGGTAATGAGCATGTTGGTGAAGCAGAAATAACTATAAAAACTCGTAAGTTCATTGGGGAGGATGATTTTGATTGGGATGAAGCGAGGATTTATTTTCTGTTAACCGATCGTTTTTTCAACGGAGATCCTTCGAATGATGATCCATATGGAATTGGTTATGACAAAAATGACCCTGGAGCTTACCAAGGGGGAGATTTTAAAGGGATTACAAAAAAGCTGGATTACCTACAGGATTTAGGCATTAATACAATTTGGATTAGTCCGATTGTCGAAAACATAGCCCATGATGTTCGATATTTAGATGATCCTCATCTTACTCCTTACTATGCTTATCACGGTTATTGGGCAAGTAATTTTAGTGAATTAAATCCTCATTTCGGTACAATGGAAGACCTTCACGAGTTGATTGATGAAGCACATGCGAGAGGAATAAAGCTGATGGTTGATGTGGTGCTAAATCATGCCGGCTATGGATTGAAAGAATCAGATGCTTCAATGGAAGATAAGATTCCACATTTTCCTACAGCTCAAGATAGAGAACGTTTTGCAGGTATGTTTAGGGATGGAGGTAGTGGTGATATTCAGGGTGAATTATCTGGACTTCCTGATTTTATAACGGAGGACGACCAAGTTCGTCAACAACTGATTAAGTGGCAAACGGATTGGATTGAAAAGTCAAAGACACCTCAAGGAAATACGATTGATTATTTCCGTGTGGACACAGTTAAGCATGTGGAAAATACAACTTGGATGGCCTTTAAGAATGCCTTAACAAAAGAATTGCCAACATTTAAACTGATTGGAGAAGTTTGGGGTGCGAGTCAATTTGACGATTATGGCTTTTTGAATGCGGGAATGATGGATTCTCTGTTAGATTTTGATTTTAAATATCAAGCAAGAGATTTTGTTAATGGTAAAATCGATTCTGTTGAGACTAATTTAAAGAACAGAAATGAAATGATCAGTAATACAGCTTCCTTAGGACAATTCTTAAGTTCCCATGATGAAGATGGTTTTCTCGAACAATTTAAAGAGGAAGAAGGAGCACTTGGAAAGTTGATGGTTGCAGCTTCACTGCAAGTGACGGCGAAAGGTCAACCTGTTATTTACTACGGTGAAGAGCTTGGAATATCAGGTGAAAATAATTACCCATATCTTGATAACAGAAATAACCTTCCATGGGATCAAGTGGAGGGAAATAAAGTGTTAGAGCATTACACGAAGATTTTGAATGCTCGTAAAGATTATTCGGCTATCTTTTCAAAAGGAACAAGAGATCAGTTGGCTGGTGGCGATGAATTAGGTTATTCTGTATTTGCACGGAGCTATGAAGGAGAATCCGTTGTTGTGGCTTTAAACACAAATGAAGAAATGGAAAAAATCAATATTGCTGTTCCTTTTGAATCAGATGAGAGAGTGGTAGACATATATAGTGGTCAAACAATAAAGGTAGATCGTGATCAAACGGTAACCGTTGAAATTCCTGGAATGCCAAACGGGGGAACCGTTATCCTAGTTGCTGAAAAAACAACTGATGAACCAATAGGTAATGAGTCTTCAGGAGAAGATAAGACATTGATTGTTGCGGAGAAGCCTGGCAATCAAGAAAAAACAAATGACAAAGATAACCAGATGAAGCCAGAAGGAAAAGCAGATCAGCATTCAAAGAAAACAGGGCATGGGAAAACAAATGGTACATCTGGAAAAGAATTGCCAAATACATCGACTCAGATGTATCGAAATTTGCTAGTAGGTTTTGTTTTACTCTTAATAGGTGGTTCATTGTATGCACTTAGAAGAAAAAGGTAGCTAGCAATTAGAAATGGGGCCTAGCGGGAAGGGCTCCCTTCTATTTACTGCTTAGGAATTTATAAAATCCTAGCTTGTGGATAACTGTTTACGTTACGGTTTGACATCCAGCTCCAGCGCCCAGCGACTAGCAAACTTTCGGTGCCTTCCTACGATAAGTCAACATCGATTCACCCTTCGGTGTCTAGCTACAGGCGGTAGGGGCTCGAGGTCAAATAACCCTGAACCTAGGAAGGGAAAAACCGCCCTTCCTAGGTTCAGGAACATTTGCTTGTCGCCCCTAAGCAACCGCCTTCCGCATTTCGTGGTTCATCGTGTTTCCTTTATCTCAGGCCAACAGGATGTTGGTTAGAACGGCGTTGCGCCAGGACGGCGCGATTTTAGCCGTTCAACCTTATTATCCAAGTTTGTACGTCGCTAAACGGGCGCTTGCGCTTTTGTTCTTATGCGATGAAGTCTTGACACAGGCTTGTGATTCATAAAAAATATAAGTAACCGCTAGCGTGGGTTAAAAAATTTATTTTTGTAGAGGTATGGAAAGAAAAGTGAAATATCTACTGTATAATAGATAGTAATGGAATCATTATGTAGTCACAGTATAAAGAGAGTAGGAGTCATTATGGCTATAACGATTAAAGATGTAGCAAAATTAGCAAATGTTGCCCCATCAACAGTATCAAGAGTGATTGCGGATAATCCACGGATTAGTCAAAAAACGAAAGAACGAGTGCGAAAGGCAATGAAGGAACTGGGCTATCATCCGAATGTGATTGCAAGAAGTTTAGCAAGTCAATCCACAAAAGTACTTGGCCTTGTGATGCCTGGTTCAGCAGATGTTACTTTTCAAAACCCCTTCTTTCCAAATGTGTTAAGGGGATTAAGTGAAAGTGCACACGAAAAGAACTATGCTTTACAAATGACAACTGGAAAAACGGATGATGAAATTTATCAAGATGTAATTCAGATGGTCCACGGAAGAAGAGTAGATGGTCTCGTTCTCTTAAATTCTAAGGTTGATGATAAAATAATAAAATTTCTAAGAAGTCAAAACTTCCCATTCATTATTATTGGCAAGCCCTATAAGTATGAGGCGGAAATTTCCTATGTTGATAATGATAATTTCCGGGCGGCCAAAGAAGTAACAGAATATTTATTAAGTCTTAATCATAAAAGAATTGCTTTTATTGGAGGAAATCGTGATTTAGTTCTCACAATTGATCGTATTTTAGGATATGAAAAAGCCTTGAGAGAGGCTGGGCTTGAGTTTCGTGATTCCTATATTGTGCATGCTGAGTTTTTAGAACAAGGCGGACGAGAGGCAATGGACGAACTGTTGAGGCTAGACGAACCACCAACAGCTTTGGTGGTCACCGATGATTTAATGACACTGGGTGTGTTACACATGCTTGATGAAATGGGAATATCCGTCGCCAAGCAAATGTCGATTGTCAGCTTTAACAATGTTTACTTAGCCCAGATGACACAACCTCCGTTGACATCAGTTGATATTAACATTTTTTCATTAGGTTATGAAGCTGCCAAAAACCTTATTCTAAAAATCGAAAATCCAAAAGAACCGATCAAAAGGATTATTATTCCGCATCAATTGGTGATACGTTCATCCTGTGAAAAACTAGAAAGAAAATAAGGAATTCCCCCTCAGTTGAAAATGGGCTGCTCCCCTAATGTTGGACACTCCATCCAACATTAGGAGGTCTTGAAAATGTCCAAGTATAGTAATGAGTTTAAGCTGCTAGTAGCCCAACGATATGAAAATGAAATCATTAGTTATCGTGACCTGGCAAAGCAATCCGGCATTGACGAATCGGTAATCCGTTATTGGGTATTGTTATTTCAGCATCATGGAGACCAAGCGTTTAATTTTCCCTATACAAATTATCCGGCAGCCTTTAAACTAAGGGTAATTCAATTCATGAACGAGACGAATTATTCCATTCGAGAGGCATCAGCCCTTTTCCATATCCCGGATCTAAGTTGGAACCTTACAGTTGGACTTTTTACAACAAGTGGATTCACAGAATTTGTGTATAAAACGATTTGCTTTTTTATTCTTTTCTTTGTCATTCCACTTATTTGGAATGGAAAAACAATTGGAACAAATATCCTGCGTTTTAAACTAACTCATGTTGATGGGGGAGTACCTAGGTGGCAGTCCTTGCTAAAAAGATTCTTTGCCCTATATTTACCTTTTGTAACATCATGGATCCTAAATATATTTACTGATATTGAGTTAGATATAAATTCATCTCTTTACCTTTATAATGTATGGATTACGGTGATAATATTTGCTTTCCTCATCATTATGTGGACCGTATTATTTATCCATACGATGGTCATCCTCATTAAAAGGGGGAAACGGAACTTTTACTTTGACTATGTAGCAGATTTAGTGCCAAGGAAAAAATAGACCTTAAAAATAACAGCAAATCCCACTTAGGGTTTGCTGTTATTTTTTAAGGTTTATTTAAGGTTAACATTAAAATGGTTTAAGGTTCGGGACGTATAATCATCTTTGTAGTCACAGGGAGGATTAAACAATGAAAACAATATTACAAGCAAAAAATGTTCAAAAAGTATTTGGTGCAAAGGGAAATGTTTATAAAGCATTAGAAGATATTGATTTGGAAATTAAAGAAGGAGAATTTATCGGAATCATGGGGCCTTCGGGTGCTGGGAAATCGACATTATTAAATGTTTTGTCGACTATAGACATACCATCTTCAGGGGATATTATCATCAACGACCAACATATCGTCGGCATGAAGGAAAAACAACTAGCCGACTTTCGCCGAAATCAGCTAGGCTTTATCTTTCAAGATTATAACCTTCTTGATACGTTAACTGTTAAAGAAAATATTATCCTGCCACTTGCATTATCAAAAGTTCCGACTAGTGAGATTGAAAAAAGGGTTGAAAGAATTGCGGGGACATTTGGAATAAGAGAAATACTAGATAAATATCCGTATCACATATCAGGTGGTCAAAAACAGCGAACAGCAGCTTCTCGAGCAATTATTACGAACCCAAGCCTAATATTGGCAGATGAACCAACAGGTGCATTAGACTCCAAATCTGCAACGAGTTTACTTGAAAGCTTATCGATGTTAAACGAACAGAATCACTCTACCATTATGATGGTTACGCATGATGCTTTTGCTGCTAGCTTTTGCAAACGAATATTATTTATTAAAGACGGAATGATTGATGCTGAAATTCATAAATTGCAACAAACTCGTCAGGAATTCTATCAAAAAATATTAGATGTTCTCGCTTCACTTGGAGGTGGGAATTAAATGACACTGTTCCGGATTGCTAGAAAAAATATAAAGAAAAACTTTACCAATTACTTTTTATATTTTTCTTCCATGATTTTTAGTATTGTCATTTACTTCACATTCGTTTCTTTAAAATATGATGAAACGATTGCTGCTACAACGGAATCATCGCAAAAAATCAGCTCTGTCTTCAATGCTGCATCGGTCGTCTTGATCATCTTTGTCGCCATTTTTATTTGGTATTCAAACTCTTTTTTTACAAGGAAACGAAAAAAGGAGATCGGACTTTATTCATTACTAGGTGTACGTAAGAAACAAATCGGTCGATTGCTATTTTATGAAAACTTTTTAATGGGGATTAGCGCCCTTTTGATTGGTATTTTACTTGGTTCAGTTTTATCCAAATTTTTTGCGAGCGTTTTGATGAAGGTGATGGGCTATGATGTGATGGCAAATTTTGCTGTTTCATCTGCCGCGATGATCAACACAATTATTGTATTCACACTTATTACAGTCATTACCTCGTTTCATGGATATAGATTAATTTATCGATTTAAACTGATTGATTTATTTCAAGCAGACAAAGAGGGAGAAGAAAGGCCAAGAGCTTCTTTTTTCATTGCAGTATTTTCCATTATCTTTATAGGGATTGGTTATTGGCTTGCACTGCAAAATATATTGGAGTCGGAAGCTTGGAGAAAAATCGGGATCATGCTAACACCACTTGTTATCATCTTATCCGTTATTCTGGGTACTTATTTATTATTTAATACTTTCATTGTCTATCTTTTGAAGCTTTCAATAAAGAATAAAAGGAAGTTTTGGAGAGGGATCAATTTAATTAGTACATCGCAACTTCTCTATCGTATGAAAGGAAATGCCCGTACATTAACGATCATTGCTATTCTCAGTGCGACCACATTGACGGCTGTCGGGGCATCTTATAGTTTGTATTATAACAGTAAAAGCAATGCCGAGTTGGCAAATCCAAATAGCATCATGTTTATGAATCATGATGAACAGCTAGCGAATAAGGTGAATGAGAAGCTTTTACAAGATGGAAACCATGAGATCATTTATCATAAAACGATTCCGACAGTGCCAATAAAGGTAGATACAGCTAGTTTGAATGGCATGATGGGCGAAATCATACAGGAATATACCATCATCTCTACTAAAACATTCAATGAAATGGCAGGACTGCAAGGGAGAAAAGATCATCTTTCACTGGAAGGCAATCATGCAGCTGTACTAGATGCAGGCTATTATGAAGGATTATCACCAGAATATGTCGGTTCTAGCATTCCATTGCACGTAGATCATCTAGCAGAAGACATTACGTTTAAAAAATTGCTGAAATATAACGTTCTTAATTCCAAGACAGCAAATATTACTGTGGTGCTAAGCGATGAGTTATTTTCTAAGTTGGAAAAAGAAACAGACCATGTAAACATGGAAGCTTACAAATTTACGAACGAAAATCAGGCCAAAGAAATAAATAAGGAAATTGAATCGATTCTACCTGATGATGCAAGCTTTTCTAGCTTTTACAATGATTACGCGCTTGGAATGGAGTCAACAGGGTTACTGATCTTTATTGGTGCCTTCTTAGGATTAGTATTCCTTGCTGCAACAGGGAGCATTATCTACTTTAAACAGTTGACAGAAGCAAATTCTGATAAAGAGCGTTATGTCATTTTACACAAAATCGGTGTGAACAAACAAGAAGTAAGAAAATCGATTGCGAAACAGGTATTCTTTATATTTGCCTTACCGCTAGTCGCAGGTATAGCTCATTCCGCGGTCGCTTTAACTGCCTTATCTAGGCTATTGCAAACAAACCTGGTTATTCCTGTATTCATATGTATAGGCATATATATTTTAATTTATGTGATCTATTACTTCTTAACAGTGCGTACCTACTACAAAATTGTAACAAAATAAAATAGGGTGGGGAGAGTATATAAATGAAAAAATCAATGATAGCGATTGGAATCGTATTGGTGATTTTAGTTGGTGGTGTCATTTTTCTACAAAATGTAAATCTTAATCGGGTTGGTGCTGATGAATATTTCACACAAATAAATGGAGAAGGAACAAAAACGGAGGACAAAATGAGTGATGGAGGCATTCATATACGTTATGAATATGAATTACCAGCTTATGATAAAGATGGCAACCAAAAAACACTCACATTTTCTGCCGATAAACAGCTTCGCGAAAATGCATATTTACTTCTGTTTGTGAAAAATGGAAAAGATGTTACATCGTATCAGGAAGTAAAGGATGAAGAACTACCTAAAAAAGTCGCTGAAGTGTTGGAATAGCCATAATTAAGGAAGAACTCTTTTCAAAAAGGGTTCTTTTTTGGCATGTAGCTTAAGATTATTATCGGTCTTGGATTATTTCCTTTATAATAGAGAAAACAGCTATGGAGGTATTTTGGATGTCGGTCAGTAACAAAACCGTGTTAATTATCGATGATGAAGAAGATATTTTAAGACTTATTAAAACAGTTCTAATAAAAGAAGGAATCAATCATGTAGTGACGTCTACTACTGCGAAAGAAGGTTTTGCTGAATTCCAACGCACACAACCGGATCTTGTTTTATTAGACATTATGTTGCCAGATGGCGAAGGGTATGATGTATGTAAACAAATAAGACATATCTCGAATGTGCCGATTTTATTTTTATCAGCAAAAACAGAGGAAATTGATAAGATTTTAGGCTTTGCCATAGGCGGAGATGATTATATCACAAAGCCATTTAGTCCTAAGGAAGTTGCTTATCGAGTAAAAGCACAGTTGAGAAGGGCAGACTATATGCGGACGGATGTAATAACAGATTCCATTATAAAGGCTGGTCCCTTTGAATTAAACGAGCAAAAAGCGCAAATTTTAAAGAATGAGGAAATCATTGAATTAAAGCCAAAGGAACTTGGATTAATGAAGTATTTCCTCCAAAATATCAATAAGGTGATTAGTAAAGAAAGGCTTTATGATACAGTCTGGGGTGAAGACTATTTTGGCTCTGATAATACGGTAATGGTTCATATCCGGCGACTCCGAGAAAAAATCGAAACAGATCCCTCTCACCCAAAGTTTTTAATGACCGTAAAAGGCTTGGGCTATAAATTCACTGTAGAGGATGAATAGGTTGTGAAGTGGAAGCTGACTGGAAGATATATCCTTTCTATCGTCTTAGTCGTTACTCTCGTTGTTTTCATAAACATTTTTATTATGCTTGCTTTATTAATAGCCCAGTCTATCTTTGACATACCAATATTTCAAGGAAACAAAACAACTCCTGAAGATTTTGCAAGACAATTTCAAGAGAATATAACTGTAGTAAATCATGATGTGACGATTACCGAGTCAGGAAAAAAAGCGTTAATTGAAAAAAATGCCTGGATCCAAATTTTAGATGAAAATGGTAAGGTCATGTATAGCTATAGAACGCCTAAGGGTATTATGGAAAAATACACGCCAGCGGATATCGTTCAAACGTATAAATATCAGGAAATAGCGAACACAACGGTTTTTGTTGGTGGGAAAAAAGAAAAATCCATTGATTATAGTTATTTTATTGGGATAGAGAATCCCGGTTTAAATCGCTATGCTATTTCTTTTGATAATCGCGACATCTATCGAGTGGTAAAGGTTGTTGGCATTATTTTAGTAATAGACGTATTCATTGCCTTACTAATTGGCTATTTTTTTAGTAAACGACTGACACAACCCTTACATGCACTTATTTATGGGATCAAAAGATTGGCAAATAAAGATTATACTGTCCATTATGAGCCTAAAGGAGTTTATAAAGATGTCTTTCACAATGTCAACTTTCTATCCAATCAGTTAACAGCCAATGAAAAGGAAAGAAAGAAATTGGAGATAATGAGGGAAGATTGGATAGGAAATATCTCCCATGATATTAAAACACCACTAGCATCGATACAAGGATATGCTGAATTGATTAAAGATCAAGATTATCATTTTTCATTAGAAGAAATTAGGGAGTATGCTGAAATTATTGAACAAAAGTCATTATATATCAAAGAAGTAATGGAAGATTTAAATTTATCCACAAGATTGAAAAATAAAGCATTATCGTTAAATAAAAAAACGGTTAACCTTGTTGCTTTATTAAGAAATATTGTGATTGATATATTAAATGATCCTAAATATTCTAATCGTAATATTGTTTTCCATGTAAATCAAGAGAATATTCCTGTGGAAATAGATGAAATTCTCTTTCGAAGAGCCATCAATAATTTACTTTATAATGCAATGGTTCACAATGATGAAAATGTCCAAATAGATGTATTGGTAGAGAAACAAGAACGAACACATATAATGATAAAAGATGATGGAAAAGGCATAAGGAAAGAAGAACTCGAGAGAATTTTTGACCGTTACTATCGAGGAACAAACACTGGAGATGCACATAGAGGCTCTGGGCTAGGAATGGCGATTGCCAAAGATATCATTCAGGAACATAATGGAGAGCTTACCATTAACAGTGAGATTGGTCACGGGACAACGATTGATATTAAATTATAAAGCCTCCTAGTAAATGGCAAGGGGGAAATAAAGTGGGTTGCCTTTTTAGGAGGGCAATCCCTTTTTAAAATATTTTATATTGACAGCCATAAGATTCCGCTCAACAAATCGTTGACCAATAGGTTTAGAAACCATACTATTAGATTAGGAATTTAGGAGGGAAGTGATTAGAAACGTGTTCAGGCATTTGAAAACTTATAGCTGGCAAATTGGGGCGGTCATTATTTTAACGCTCGCTGGCATTCTATTAGAATTACTATTACCAACTTTAATGGCGAATGTCGTGGATATTGGGATTGTGAAAGGAGATATTTCTTACATAGTAAAAGTCGGCTTATGGATGATTGTCGCTGCATTGGTCGCTGTTTTGATTACAATTGGCGTGTCGTATTTCGCATCGAAAACCGCCCAAGGCTTTGGACGAGATGTAAGAAAAAGTTTATTTGTCCAAGTGGAGGATTTTTCTCTACAGGCTTTTGATAAAATTGGACCAGCTTCCTTAATCACAAGATCAACCAATGACGTGAAACAGGTGCAAGATGTATTAAACATGGTTTTGCGAATGATGACACGCGCTCCTTTAATGCTTGTGGGGGGAATTATTTTAGCTGTGACAAGAGATCCCGGCTTATCACTTGTTTTTCTGGGTGCCCTGCCCATTTTAGTGATCGTGATTTTTATTATTTCGCGCAAGGCCATCCCCCTATTTGTCTCCTTACAGAAAAAGACGGATCGACTTAACTTGATTGTTCGGGAAAACTTAACCGGAATTCGAGTCGTCCGTGCCTTTAATAAAGTTGATTTTGAAAAAAGTAGATTTAATCAGGCGAATGAAGATTTCCGTGATACAGGAATTAAAGTGAATCAAATGATGGCGGTACTGTTTCCGATCATGATGATCATTATGAATTTTACCAATATCGCGATTGTGTGGTTTGGGGCGATTCGGATTGATGAAGGCATGATGCAGGTAGGGAATCTAATGGCGTTTTTGCAATATGCGATGATGATTCTTATGTCGCTTGTCATGCTTTCGATGGGATTTATTATGATTCCAAGAGCGCAAGCCTCTGTGAAGAGAATTAATGAAGTGCTTGCGATGGAAAAGGAGATTGAAGATCCGCAAACGGTGAAAACAACTCAGTCCCATGGATACGTCGAATTTCGGGATGTTAGCTTTCGCTATGAAGGGGCGGAGAAGCCTGTTTTACGACATCTATCCTTTCAGGCAAAGCCAGGAGAAACAACCGCGATTATTGGCAGTACAGGAGCGGGAAAATCCACTTTGCTAAAATTAATCCCTCGTTTTTACGATCCAGAAGAGGGAGAGATTGTCATTGATGGCGTGGATGTAAAAGACATGTCTCAAGCAGAATTACGGCAAAAAATTGGCTATGTTCCTCAGAAAGCAACCTTATTTAGTGGTTCGATAGCAGAGAACCTCCAGTTTGGGAAGGAACAAGCAACAGAGGAAGAAATGAAGGAAGCTCTTGAAATTGCACAAGCTTCGGATTTTGTTTTTAAACAAGAGGAAGGCCTGCACGCGAAAGTGGAGCAAGGCGGTGCTAATTTCTCGGGCGGACAAAAGCAGAGATTGTCCATTGCCCGTGCTTTAATCCGCAAGCCGGAAATTTATTTATTTGATGATAGTTTTTCAGCATTAGATTATAAAACAGATGCAAAATTAAGAGTTGGTCTCAGCCACATGCAAGAGAATAGTACAATTATTATGGTGGCACAGAGAGTCAGCACAGTGATGCAAGCAGACCAAATCATTGTTTTAAATGATGGAAAAATCGCCGGGATTGGGACACATGCTGAATTGATAGCGGAAAATCAAATTTATCGGGAGATTGCGGCATCACAGGGAATCGGGGTGGAAGGAGCATGAGTCAACAGAAGATGCGTCAACGCGGTCCAGCACGTGGACCAGGTATGCATGGAGAAAAGCCAAAGGAATTTAAAAAGACACTGTTTCGCTTAAGTGCTTATTTGAAGCCACGAAGACTGCAAATTATTCTTGTCGCGATTGCCGCCATTTTTGCTACATTATTTAATGTGATTAGCCCGAAATTCCTTGGAGATGCGACATCCTCTATTTTTGCCAGTATAAAAAATGGCGTAGGTGTCGATTTCCCTTTCCTCGCAAAACTAGTGTTTATTTTATTAGGACTGTATATTTTATCTGCGATTTTTTCTTATTTCCAACAGTATGTGATGGCGGGAATTTCGCAAAAAACAGCGGCTGAGCTGCGGAAAGAAGTGAATGAAAAATTAACACGTCTTCCACTTCGATATTACGATCAGCATCCGCATGGAGATGTTTTGAGTCGAGTGATTAATGATATTGATAATATTAATAATTCGATTCAACAAGCTCTATCGCAACTGATCACATCCGCGATCATGATCATCGGAACAATTATTATGATGCTCGTAATTAGTCCTTTACTTACGCTGGTCGTACTGATTACGTTTCCTTTAAGCGCCTTGGTTGTGCAATTAATTGCTTCTCGCTCGCAAAAGCATTTTGTTCAACAGCAAACGGAGCTTGGCAATGTGAATGGTCATATCGAAGAAATGTTTTCTGGTCATCAAGTTGTCAAAGGATTTGGCTATGAACAAAAAGCCATTCGTGATTTTGAGCAAATGAATAACCGACTATATGAGTCAGGGTGGAAAGCGCAATTTATTAGTGGAATTATGATGCCACTTATGACTTTTGTTGGGAATCTCGGTTATGTGTTTGTGAGTATTGTCGGGGGAATTCGCGTGTTAAGCGGGAATATTCAAGTAGGGGATGTACAAGCGTTTATTCAGTATTCTCAACAATTATCACAGCCGATGGCACAAGCCGCAGGAATTGCCAATATGATTCAGACGGCTCTTGCTTCAGCGGAGCGGGTTTTCACTCTTTTAGATGAAGAAGAGGAGATCAAAGAAGAACCAGCTAAGGTGAATCTTGCTGGATTAGAAGGACGAATCAGCTTTGAACATGTGCAATTCGGTTATGAGAAAGAGAAAATCATTATTCAAGATTTAACGTTAAAAGTAGAATCAGGTCAAACGATTGCGATCGTTGGACCGACAGGAGCAGGAAAAACAACGATTATTAATTTGTTAATGCGATTTTATGAACTGGACCAAGGAAAAATTTTAATCGATGGTAGGGATCTCGCTGAATTATCGCGGGAACAGGCCAGATCACTCTTTGCGATGGTGCTCCAGGATACGTGGCTATTTAAAGGAACCATTCGTGAAAACATTGCCTATGGCCGAGAAGGGGCGAGCGAGAAAGAGGTCATTCAAGCCGCACAAAACGCCTATGCGGATGAGTTTATTCGCACATTACCTGATGGCTATGACACGGTTTTAGGAGAAGATGCATCCAATATTTCGCAAGGACAAAGGCAACTGATCACGATTGCCCGCGCGATTTTAGCAGATCCTAAAATTTTGATACTGGATGAGGCAACAAGTAGTGTCGATACCCGTACAGAAATGAATATTCAAAAAGCGATGAATAAACTGATGGAAGGACGAACAAGCTTCGTAATTGCCCATCGGCTCTCGACAATTCGCGATGCAGACTTAATCCTAGTCATGAACGAAGGAGATATTATTGAAAAAGGAACCCACGATCAATTGATTGAACAAAACGGATTTTATGCAGATTTGTATCGTAGTCAATTTGTTGGGGCAACAGGTTAAAAAAAGACCGTAGAGCTATTTAATTGCTCTCACGGTCTTTTTTCTATCTTCTCGATTTCGGATTTAAGGCATCCTTTAGCCCTTCTCCGATAAAATTGATTGATAAAATCACTAATGTAATCATTGTTGCAGGTGGTACCCACATCCAGAGTTTATTCTTAAGTACATCGGAATTGCGTGCTTCAAATAACATGTTTCCCCAGCTTGGGGTATCTGGTGGAACCCCAAATCCTAAGAAACTCAAACCTGACTCGATGACAATGGTCGAAGCCATTAATAATGTTGCTTGGACAATAATCGTGGAAGCTACATTCGGCAACAAATGTTTGATAATCACTTTGGATGGTTTACCACCGATCGACTCGGCTGCTAATACATATTCATTTTCCTTTTCAGCAAGGACTCGACTCCGGACAAGTCGGGCCACCCCTCCCCAGCTTAAAGCAGAGATAACGAGAATTAACGTCCAGATCCCTGAAATTTTCCCAACAAAGATGGAATTTAAGACAATCACAAAAATTAAAAAGGGAAAGGTTAAGATAAAGTCAGTTAGACGCATTAAGATTGTCTCTATTGCGCCGCCGAAATACCCGGCAATCGCCCCAATGACTGTTCCAACTAATACAATCAAAAACATACTAGCGAAGCCAATAGTTAAGGAAGATCGCCCTGCATAAAGCATACGTGCAAACACATCTCGACCATTGGTATCCGTTCCTAGCCAGTGCTCACTAGAGGGCGGCTGACTGATTTTCATAAAATCAACCCGGGCGATATCTTCATTTGTTAGTAATGGGGCAAAAATAGAAAGAAGGATAACGAGAACAACAAAAATAAGACTCGTCATCGCTAATTTATTTTTAACGAACTTTCTTCTCGCAATCTTCCATGGAGAGGGGCTTTTTTGCGGTGTTGCAATTTTGTTATCTGTAATCATTTCCATACGTTTCCCCTCCTCAATCTAGCCTAATCCGCGGGTCAACGATCCCGTAAAGTAGGTCAGCGATTAAATTTCCAAGAAGTGTTAAGAATGAAAGTAACATTGTGATCGACATGACAACGGCGTAATCTCTTCTTTCAACAGATTCTAAAAAGAGTTGGCCAATTCCCGGATAAGTAAAAATAGTTTCTGTTATAACGGCGCCACCAATTAAAGTGGCAATATCAAAACCTAAAAATGTAACTAGTGGAATAATCGAATTTCTTAAAATATGTTGATTATAAATTTTTGATTCTTTTGTTCCTTTTGCCCTTGCTGTTCTGACATAGTCTTTACGGCTATTGTCAATAATGTCGTTACGTAAAAATTGTGTATAGGAAGCTGTTCCCATTAAGCCTAAAACAGCTGCAGGTAGTAAAACGTGTCGCAGCCGACTCAAATAGTAACTCAAAGTTCCTTTATCTAGGCCAATTGCGACTGAACCACTGGATGGGAACCACCCTAATTTAAAGGAGAAAAAGTAAATAGAGACAATCCCAGCGACAAACGAGGGAATGGCTATACCTAAATAATTATATGTGCTAATTACATTATCTCCCAATGTGTATGGCTTTCTTCCAGCGAATAATCCCATTGCAAAAGCGAATATATACGTAATGACTAATGAGGTAACCGCCAAAAATAAGGTGTTTGGTATTCGCTGCGCAATAAGATCTGCTACAGGTTTTTTATAGACAGTGGATTTCCCTAAATCTCCTTGGACAAAATTAGAGATCCATCTACCGTATTGTACGTAAATAGGATCATTATAACCTAATTTTTCTCTCATTTCTTCAATATATTGTGGGTCTGTATTTGAAGGATCAATTTCGCCACCAAACGGATCGCCTGGCATCATTAAAGCTAAGGTGAACACCACGAATGAAATAAGGAGCAATAATGGGATCATGCCAAGTATTCTGCGTAATGAGTATTGAAGCATGTGACTTCTCCTTATCAATAATAAAGTTTATCTACTATTCTGGGTCCCCTACAAGGAGGACCTAGAATAGTAGGATAGATAGTTTCTATGGAACGTTTATGTCGATAGAAAACTATGGATTATCAGCACTTATATTTAGTCAGTAACATACCACTTGTGAACATCCGTTTGGAAACCGACAGCATTTATATGGACACCTTGTAGGCGTTCATTAATTGCATATAGGTCTAAGTTTTCCCATAGTGGAAGAGCAGGTAGTTCTTCGTTGAAGTGTTTTTGCCAATCGACATACACTTGTTTACGATAGTCTTGATCGTCTGCAGCCTTTTCACCTAAGGCCTCATCCAATAGTTTTTGGTTTTCTTCATCAACCCAACGACCAAAGTTCCATTCAGCATCATTGCCCCATAATCCGGATGGATCTGGGTCAGCACCTGTGCTCCAAGAACCAAAGAACGCTTCTAACGCCTCATCATCATTGTCTTTCATATCATTATATAAGTTAAACTCAATCAGAGAGCCTGTGGCGAGTTCCGTTTTCACACCGATATCATTCCAAGCTTGTACAATGGCTTGAGAACGTCCTTCAAATGCGGCGGGTCCTGCATAATGACCAAAGGAAATTGTAAATGGTTTGCCATCCGGATCTTCTACAAAGCCATCGCCATCGACATCTTTATAGCCAGCTTCTTCTAAAAGTTCTTTTGCTTTATCTTGATCAAATTCATATTGGTTTAATTCTGATTCATCTGCAGCTGTCCAGAATACAGTTGGGATCACGGTATTGGCTACGTTAGCCTTATCTTCAAGAAATGCTTTAATCATCGACGGACGATCGATCGCATGTAATAGGGCATGACGTAATTCTTTTGATTTGAATTTATCGAAATCAGCAACATTCTTATGTTTTTCCTTATCACGATGACCGAAACGAAGGCCAATATAGGAATAACCGACACCTTTGGTTTCTTCAACACGAACATTATCTAAATTAGAAAGTTCAGCAATATCTTGTGGCTTAATATCCATAATATCGATTTCGCCATTTTCAAATGACCCAGCTGTCAATGATGGATCAATGATCTTGACAACGACACCATCAAGTAGTGGTTTGCCTTGCCAGTAATCATCAAAACGTTCTAATTCTGAGTATTCACCATCAACCACTTTTTTCACTTTAAATGGTCCTAGGCCAACAGGCTCTTCACGAACTTGTTTGGATTCTTCTAGATCTTTTACGGCAATGCCTTCATAATGTTTTTTCGGCATTGGGCTAGACCAAAGATTTTCTAAGTTATTTGCTTTTGCTTTTTCAAAGGTGATTTTTACAGTATAATCATCTACTTGTTCGATTCCTTCAATGGAATCGGCTTTTCCTTCTTTTTTCGCTTTGGCCCCTTTTATATCAGCAACATAATTGTAACGAGGTCCTGTGTAATCGGGATCTGCTAAAGTTTCCAAAGCAAATACCCAGTCATCAGCGGTTAATTCCTCGCCATTATGCCATTTTACGCCTTTTTCAAAGGTGAAAGTATAGGTTTTATTATCATCACTTATTTCCCATTTAGCTAAGTTTGGAACATATTCTAGGTCATCATTGACCGTATAAATACCTTCTGTCATAAAGTCTTGAATATAGCTATCTACGATACTACCAGAGAAAGCTGGATCATAAACCCCTTCTGGAGCTGTGGCAGTACCGAATGTAACCTTGCCGCCTTCCTTAGGTTCAGAACTTTCCTTAGCTTGCTCATTGCTCTTATTTTCGTTATTTGTTTCTTCTTTTCCGCTTTCCTTTTGGCCACCACATGCTGCCAAAAATAAGGACATGGTCAGCAGGACGACGAAAGACCATAATACTGATTTTCTCATGAGATTCCCCTCCATATTTTCCTTTCATTTTCCTAAAATAGTAAACATTAATTATATAAGTGACAGGCTACTTGATGCCCTGGCTTCACCTCCTTTAATTGAGGCTTGGTTAACGCACATTCCGCAAATGCCTTTGGACATCTTGGGTGGAATGGGCAACCCTTAGGAGGATTGGCTGGACTGGGCACATCCCCTTGTAGCACGATCCGCTCTTTTTTCATCCTTGGATCAGGTGAAGGAATAGCTGAAATTAAAGCTTGGGTATAAGGGTGTAGTGGCTCAGCATAGAGACTGTCTTTCTCCCCAATTTCAGCCATATTTCCTAAATACATGACCCCAATTCGATCACTCATATGCTTTACGACGCTTAAATCATGGGCGATAAATAAGAAGGTTAAATCAAATTCTTCTTGTAATTCTTTCAAAAGATTCAGAACTTGAGATTGTACGGATACGTCGAGCGCCGAGACTGGCTCATCGGCAATGATTAGTTTTGGTCTAAGCGCCAAAGCCCTAGCGATCCCAATCCGTTGTCGTTGTCCTCCGGAAAATTCATGCGCATATTTATAATAGGCATCTTCAGGTAATCCGACTCTTCTTAATAAATCGATCACTTCTTCTTTTAAAGCTTTTTGCGATTTATTCGTGTAATTGATAATCGGTTCTGACACAACATCTCCAATCATCTGCATCGGGTTCAATGTTGCATACGGATCTTGGAAGACCATTTGGATATCTTTTCTTATCTCTCTTAGTGATTTTCCTTTTAAAGAGGTGATATCTTGATTGTTAAATATTATTTTGCCGTCTGTTGGATTTAATAGCCTTAAAATGGTCCTACCTGTTGTTGATTTACCACAGCCGGATTCCCCAACTAATCCTAATGTTTCACCGTTTTTGATTGTAAAAGATACGTTATCAACAGCTTTGACATTTCCAACTGTTTTCTTGAAAAACCCGCCTTTAATAGGGTAATACGTTTTTAAATTTTGCACTTCCAGTAAATTCTTTTTCTCTTGCTTGATGGATGTTTGGTTCATTATCTTACACCTTCTTTTGGATAGCTACTTTCATATAATAAGCAAGAAACCTCGTGTCCAGGCTCCACCTCTGCAAGTTGAGGGGAGATAGTCTTACAATCTGGTTTGGCAAATGGACATCTGTCGACAAAACGGCAGCCTGTCTGCGGCATGTTTTTTAAGGAAGGGACAATTCCTTTTATTGTTGCAAGTTCCTCTACTTCCTCTTCGATTCGTGGAATAGAGGCCATTAATAGTTTCGTATATGGATGTTGAGGATGATGGAATAAGCGATCCGCATTTGTGCGCTCAACAATTTTCCCAGCATACATAACAATCACTTCATCACACATCTCCGCTACGACACCTAAGTCATGAGTGATTAATATAATCGACATGTCATTTTCCTCTTGAATGCTTTTGAGCAATTCAAGAATTTGTGCTTGTACAGTCACATCAAGGGCAGTTGTAGGTTCATCAGCGATTAAAAGCTTCGGTTGACAAGCAATGGCAATGGCAATCATCACCCTTTGGCGCATTCCACCTGAAAGCTGATGCGGGTATTCGTCAACAACGGTATCAGCCCTCGGAATCCCGACCTTTTTTAATAATTCAATCGCCTTTGCTCTTGCTTCATCTTTCGTTATATTCTGATGGTTCAATAAGATTTCTTTTATTTGAAACCCAATCGTAAATACTGGATTTAAAGATGTCATCGGCTCCTGGAAAATCATACTAATCTCTTTTCCTCTAATCTTATTCATTTGATTATCGGATAAGCCCGCGATATTCTTACCATCAAAGAGAATTTCCCCGTTTGTAATTTTTCCGATCCCTTTTGGAAGTAAATTCATAATGGAAAGAGACATGACACTTTTGCCACAACCAGATTCCCCAACAACTCCGACAATCTGTCGAGGTTTTACAGAGAAAGAGACATCATCGACGGCATTGTAAATCTTTCCGTCTATATCAAACCCTGTTTTCAGGTTCTTCACTTCGAGCATATTCATCTCATACACACCTTCAAATATTTTATTATTTTTCTTTCAATCTATAAATTCCGACAATTTAAAGTACTTGTCTCTCTAAGAAAAAAATATTTCAAAATATTCCTTTTCATAACTTTATTACTAAGTATTTTATAATAGAATAGATTGTATTACAATAACTTTTTTATATTTCAAGGAAGTTACGAACATAGGTAGGGGCGTCTAATGTCGGCAGCAATGAAAAGCGGTACAACGTTAATGTGATAAAGGGAAGTTCGGGCAGTTCGAAATAAACAATTTTGTCGAAAAAAACATGGGTGATTATGTAAAATTTTGTATTTTCTCCAATTTTAATATTATACGAATATACTGTTTTGCTGGCAAGTGGATGCGTGATGAGAAATGAAAAAGGAAAATCCCGCTGATTGGGACTTTCCCTTTTTTGTAGCTTAGAAAATTATAAAATCCTAGCTTGTGGATAAGCTGCTTATGTCGCAGTTGACATCCAGCTCCAGCGCCCAGCGACTAGCAAACTTTCGGTGCCTTCCTACGATAAGTCAACATCAGTTCGCCTTATTAGGCTCACTGTGTTTCCTTTATCTCGTCAGGCCCCTAAAAAGTTTGTACGTCGCTAAACGGGCGCTTGCGCTTTTCTTATTATCGCAGCTAATTTGCCCGTCCTCTAAAAAGGTTGATGATAAATACAATGACGGCAAGTACTAGTAAAATGTGAATAAGGGCACCGCCGATCTTTGTGACTAGTCCTAGAATCCAAAGGATCACTAGAAGACCGATGATTGTCCAAAGCATAAGGAAGCTCCTTTCCTTTTTGTGTCTTTCTACATAATGTACCCAATTTTTTCTGGATCAAACTAGGGGGGAGGAAAGGGCAATATAAAAAGACTCCCAAATATTTCAGGAGCCTTGTAAGATAGGAAGAGCCTTATTTATTTTGCTCTAAAAATGCTGTAACTTCTTCAGGTGTTTTGGCATTGGCACTGTGTAGATGAGCTAGTTTCTCACCGTTTTGGAACAGGAGCAGACTTGGAATTCCCATGACTTGATATTGATCTGCAAGCTCAGGGAATTGGTCACGGTCGATTTGGTACCAAGTGAATTGCGGGTTTTCTTCTATGATATCGCCAATAAACATGTCCAGACGTTTACAATCTGGGCACCAGCTCGCTTCAAATTTGACGATGACAGGTTTTTCACTAGCAATCACTTGCTCAAACATTTCTTGACTTTGTATGTTTTCCATTCGGATAACCTCCGTTTCGTTATTCTGTTCTTTATTGTACGGATGTTGGGCCTTATTTTTCAAATATCTCGACTTGGAAACAAAAAGTCCAAAATTTGTTCCTTTTTTAATCGCTAGATTTTCAGTATAATGTTAAGATGGAATTCTGAACTAGAAAAAGAGGAAGAGATTAATGACAACATCTAAAAAAACGATTCCGAAAATAGATTACGGCATTATTTTAACGTTAATGCTGATGGCATTGGTTAGTTTAATTGCCATTTATAGTGCGCAGAAAACGGGACAATACAAAGTGGGAGAGCACAATATGAATTTTGTCCCTAAGCAAATCCAATGGTATGTGATTGGCTCTGTTGCCGCATATGTTATGATGCGGTTTGATTCTGATCAATTGAAAAAGGTATCTTGGTATGCCTATGGGATCTGTGCGTTTTCCTTATTAGGTCTTTTGGCGATTGATGCCTTACATTTTCCAAAAGAGTTCTTTTTAGCACCGGAAAGAAACGGGGCCCGCAGCTGGTATCAAATTCCTGGCGCAGGGTTAATCCAACCCGCCGAATTTATGAAAATCTTTTTAATTATGGTGTTGGCCAAAGTAACATCTGGTCACCATGTGAAATTTGTCCATAAAACGCTCAAGTCGGACTTCTGGTTATTAATAAAGTTGAGCGTTGTGACAGGTGTTCCCGCTTTATTAATTCTGAAACAACCCGATTTAGGAACCGCCCTTGTTTTTATTGCGATTTTATTAGCGGTTATTTTAGTGTCGGGGATTTCATGGAAGATCTTAGTTCCCTTGTTCACCGTTTGTGGGATTGTCGGAAGTGTCCTTCTATATATAGCGATTTATCATCATGAACTTTTACAAGGTGTTTTAGAGGCGCACCAATATAAGCGAATTTATTCTTGGTTAGATCCGTGGAATTTTCGAACAGACGAAGGGTATCAGCTTGTGAATGCTTTACAATCGATTGGTTCAGGGATGACTACTGGAAAAGGATTTTATAACGGGGAAGTGTATATGCCGGAAAGCCATTCAGATTTTATTTTTACGACGATTGGTGAAGAATTCGGTTTTGTTGGGGCGAGTATTGTGATCAGTCTCTTCTTCCTGTTAATTTATCAAATTACGAAAACAGGTTTAGATACGAAAAATCCATTTTATTCCTATATGTGTGCGGGTGTTGTGGCGATGATCGCCTTTCACGTTTTCCAAAATATCGGCATGACGATTGGTTTAATGCCGATTACAGGAATTCCACTTCCATTTATTAGTTACGGGGGAAGCGGGCTGCTGGCTAATATGATGGTAATTGGCATTGTGCTCTCTGTGCGTTATCATTATAAAAGGTATATGTTTGCCTCGGATGAGGAATAAAAAAAGCTGTCTAGAACTTTTTCTAGGCAGCCTTTTTGTATATAGAATGGTCTTACATGCTTTTTTCTATGTTTCTATTTTTCGTGTATAACCAGGTTATAAGGAAGCCAATTAGAATGAAAATGGTTGCGAATAACCCGCCTTCAAGACCAAAGGCTCCGCCTGTTAAAAGGGCATTTCCGTTTGTGATGTCAATTTGATAAAGGCCATGAGGAGAAATGCCACTAACCGCAAAGCCAAACACACTTCCTTGAAAGTAGTTCCACGTAATATGATAGCCGATTGGAAGCCACAAACGATTGGTTTGCTCAAACATATAGGCAAATAAAAGACCAACAAATACAATATTGATTAAACCGATGATACTGACATTCGGATTGGCTCCATGGACAATACTAAAGACAACGGCTGAAACGAGATAAATGACCCATTTTTTATTTTGCCGTGAGGCCATTGTTTTGATGACATATCCACGGAAAAACATTTCTTCAAAAAAACCAACCAAAATAAACATAATCAGAAAACTAAGTGTAAAGGCATTGAAATCGGGCTGTGAAAAAGCGTTCAACAGCTTGATATTTCCAGTTGCAAGTAGCAAAAGGAAAATCAATGTTATGGAAATCGCACCGAGGAACAGGCCGAAAAGGAAATCTTTCCATGATCTCTTAAATCCCAACTCTTTTAGCGTTTTTTTGTTTAGAAATTTCCAAAGTAGAATGGTTGCCAAGATGCCTCCGATTGTCCCTCCCCCTTGGGTAAGCAGCAAAACCCATGGCCGATTTTCAAAAGCTGATATCATATCAATTGTAATGGCAGCAGATTGATTCGTAAATTCGGTCACCGCCAAAAAAATCATACCGGGAATGGAAAAGATACTTTGGAAAATATATATGGCGATTAGGCCGATAAGAATGATCCAGCCGGAGCGGATTTGGTCTTGAGAATTTTTAAACAAACTGTTTCCTCCTCATACTTGTAAGTTTAAATTTTTCGAATATGAAAGAAATAGGTTAAGATCTGAATGATCGGAATCAGTAATACAATGAATATAGGAAAGTGGCGGAACTGTTCCTCAAATAATGGATAAAAGACAAGAAGAGATGCGGCAATAGGTGCTGATATCCAAGTGGATATAAACGCTTTACGGCAAGCTTCTCCTGATATTTCTCGTTCCCGCTCATCCCTTTCTGAAAATTGTAAGGGGAAAAGCCACGATGTTTTTTCTTTCTTTTTATAGCGATAGAGAAAATACAAGAGGATGCCGTATAGAAAGATTATCAAGAACGGCCAAACAGAAAATGTTACCTCCCATGGAGGGGTTGGATTTTTCATGATAAACGCAAACTGCGTATACGCATCATATAAAGTTGTCAGCGCCCAACCGAATAAAACCAGGGTGAAAATACTTAATAACATGGAAAGAATTGACGATCTCATACCTTTTCCTCCTTTTCTACTAACCAGAAGACGTCTTCCATTGGCAGATCAAAAACTTTACAGATCGATAAGCCTAATAATAAAGATGGTGCATAATCGCCCTTTTCGATGGCCGCGATCGTTTGGCGCGTAACCCCGACTCGATCAGCTAGATCTGTTTGTGAATATCGAAACCTGGCACGCAACTCCTTTACGCGATTTTGCATGATCACTTACCATTCCTCCTTATGTTAAGTAAACTTAACATTGTTAAATATATTGTAAAGTATATTTAACGATATGTAAAGCCCATTTAACATATTTGCTAAAAAAAAGAACAGACCGTTTATAAGTCTGTTCTATTCGCTATTCTGTTATTGGATATTTCCTTGGTAAGGGAATTGATTGGTGTACCCTTGATGTTGCTGATAGGATTGCTGAATTTTTTGCGTTTGTTCCGCTTCCAACTTATACCAACCTTTTTCAAACATTAAATTAAACAAGTCATGCTGCATATTTTGTGTTTCATTAAAAATTTCTAATAAATCTCCGTATAAATGTTGGTGGCTTGCTTCATTTAAAGCTACAGAATAAGCATGGGCCATGTATTTTTCCTGACTTAATATATCATTGACAAAATCGCGCTCATTCATTTGCGGTGTTTTGGGAACTTGGGTGTTTGGATTCTTGATTTGCTGCATGTTTTGGTTTTGATTTGAATTTTGCATAAAGAGAACTCCTTTCGAATTTATTGGGTAATCGAATTATTTTGTTGTTTTTCTTCTAAGTGACTTAAAATTTTCATATAATGTCGTTGGTGCATTTGCCCACAAGCTTCCAACTTATTTTTGATTTGCTGATCCTGACAATAAGATGCCGCATGATGAGCTTTTTTCATGGCTAGTAAATTCCAAGCAAGCATGTCATTGATATAAGAAAAATCTTTGGTTGTTAGGACATGGGGTGGCTGCGGCATAATCGGTTGTTGATTTTGTTGATTCATTGGTTGATTTTGCATTATGTTTTATACCTCCTTTATTTTGACATTTATAGTTTGTCTTGCTATTTGAATAATTATGTATTGGAAACATGCGAAATAGGGAGAGTTTGGAGGTTACGCAATACAGGCTAGTGAGCTGCAGATCAGTCAACTTTAAGGTAGTGTTTAGAATTTTCCGTCAAGTCATAAAAAAGCTTAATGGCATCTGAAAGGAAATGGATAATATTTTCCCGTTGCAAACGGATACAAATTTCGATATATTGGTAATATCAACTAGATTATCATTCTTATATTTTTTTGCGGAATAATGAATGATCATTCATTCAAAAATCAAGGAGGAATGTTCTTTGATCGACCGAATTAAAAAGGTAGCTGTCATTGGGTCAGGTGTCATGGGAGCGGGAATTGCAGCTCATTTGGCGAATGTCGGGATCCCTACTTTACTATTAGACATTGTGCCAAAAGCAGAGAATGCGGATCGGAATCAATTGGCCAATACGGCTCTGAAAAGATTATTGAAAGAAAAGCCAGCCCCTCTTACACATCGGAAACGCTTGTCTTTTATTACTCCAGGAAATATGGAAGATGATATCGAGAAGTTAGCGGAAGTCGATTGGATTATTGAAGTGGTAGTTGAAAATCTGCAAGTGAAAAAGCAGGTAATGAAATTGATTGACGAACATCGGCGTACTGGGAGTATTGTCAGTTCGAACACATCAGGGATTTCTGTTGAAGCAATGGCAGAAAGCCGATCTGAGGATTTCCAAGCACATTTTCTAGGTACGCATTTCTTTAACCCCCCACGTTATTTGAAATTGCTGGAAGTGATTCCGACAACACACACCAATCAAGAGGTCTTGGATTTCATGAAACAGTTCGGGGAAGATGTGCTCGGAAAAGGAGTTGTGGAGGCGAAAGATACACCTAATTTTATCGCCAATCGTATCGGCACCTATGGATTGCTTGTGACCGTACGTGAGATGTTGGCAGCGGGATTCAGCATCGGAGAGGTGGATTCCATTACAGGAACCTTGATTGGGCGCCCGAAGAGTGCTACTTTTCGCACCCTTGATGTTGTCGGGCTCGATACATTTATCCATGTGGCGCAAAATGTTTATGACCACGTGGAGGGGGCGGAAAAACAAGTTTTTGCCGTGCCGGAATTTATGAAGAAAATGCAGGAACAGCATTTGTTGGGAAGTAAGGCAGGAAAAGGCTTTTATTGGAAAAAGGGAAAGGATATTTTGGAGTTAAACCCGGAAACTTTCCAACATGAACCACGTAAGAAATTAAAAACAACAGGACTTGAGATGGCGAAACAGGCAAAGGGGCTTGAGAACCGTTTGAAAGCCTTGCTTTATTCCGATGATCGGGCAGGACAATTTCTTTGGAACATCATCGCCCCAGTTCTAGCCATTTCCGCTGAATTAGTCGGGGAGATTGCCGATGATCTGGTGGCGATCGATCAGGCGATGAAATGGGGGTTTGGTTGGAAGATCGGTCCATTCGAATTATGGGATGCGATCGGTGTTGAAAAAGCGGTGCAAAAGATGGAAGCAGAGGGGATTGCTGTTCCGGGATGGGTAAAAACCATGGTGGAAAGCGGACATTCCTCCTTTTATCATGATGAGCAGTTTTATGGTAGAAACGGAGAATATCAACCTATTAAAAGGAACCCGAAGGAAATTGATTTACGTTTATTAGAAAAGCAAGGAAAGATCGTGAAGAAAAATAGTGGAGCTAATTTAATCGATATTGGGGACGGCGTGCTTTTATTAGAGTTTCAATCTCCGAATAATGCGATTGGCTTCGACATTATTCAAATGATCAACTATGCCATTGATGAAGTGGAGAAAAATTATAAAGGTCTTGTCATTGGCAATCAAGGCAAAAACTTTTGTGTGGGCGCCAATATCGCGATGATTTTAATGGCCGCTCAGGATGACGATGTGTTTGAAGTCGACCTGGTGGTGCGGAAATTTCAGGAGGCAATGTTACGGATTAAATATAGTGAAAAACCGGTTGTTGTCGCCCCATTTGGCATGACGCTTGGTGGGGGGGCGGAAGTGAGTTTACCCGCTGCTCATATTCAAGCCTCGATGGAAACCTATATCGGCCTTGTGGAAACCGGGGTCGGCCTGATACCAGGTGGCGGTGGAAATAAGGAATTATACCTGAAGATATTAAGAAACATCCCAGAGGGGGTGGAGGTGGATTTACAAGCGGTCGCGAATCGTGTTTTTGAAACGATTGCGCTGGCCAAAGTGTCGACGTCGGCGGAGGAAGCGATCGAAAATAACTATTTATCCCATACAGATGGCATTAGTGTGAATCATGATCATTTGCTGTGGGATGCCAAGCAAAGAGTGATGACATTATATGAACAAGGCTATCAACCACCTGCGCCTGAGAAAATTCCTGTGACAGGAGAAACAGGCTATGCCGCTTTATTAGTAGGGGCGGAAGCGATGCGATTATCTGGATATATTTCCGACCATGATATGAAAATTGCCAAAAAGTTGGCTTATGTAATTGCAGGGGGAAATCTTCCGTACGGAACATTGGTGGATGAACAATATTTATTAAATCTTGAAAGAGAAGCTTTTATCCAACTTGTCTCTGAACCAAAGTCGCAGCAACGGATGCAACATATGTTAATGAAAGGAAAACCATTGAGAAATTGATAGATTCTTAATTTAGCCAAAGTGAGGAGGAATAACATGCAAGAAGCTGTGATTGTTGCTGGAGCCAGAACTCCGGTCGGAAGAGCCAAAAAAGGGACACTCGCTTCGACACGTCCGGATGATCTTGGGGCGCTAGTCGTAAAGGAAACGTTGAAGCGGGCAGGGAATTATGAAGGCAAGATTGATGATTTGATTATCGGTTGTGCGATGCCGGAAGCAGAACAAGGGATGAACATGGCTCGATATATTGGTGCTTTGGCCGGTCTACCTGAAACGGTTCCGGCGATCACGATTAATCGTTATTGTTCATCAGGCTTACAATCCATCGCTTATGCGGCAGAACGAATTATGCTTGGGCATGCTGATACGATCATTGCTGGTGGAGCGGAATCAATGAGTTTAGTGCCGATGATGGGGCATGTCGTGCGTCCAAATCGAAAAATCGCGGAAACTGCTCCTGAATATTATATGAGCATGGGGCATACAGCAGAGGAAGTAGCTAGAAAATACGGGATTACCCGTGAGGAACAGGATGCATTTGCTGTTCGCAGCCACCAAAAAGCGGCGAAAGCAATAGAAGAAGGTAAATTTGTAGATGAAATCATTCCCGTTGAAGTGACCTCACGAAGGGTCGATTCAGATCATAAGCTCCAAGAAAAGACGGTTTTATTCGCAGAAGATGAAGGGGTGCGAGCCGATACAAATGCAGAGGTATTAGCAACACTCCGTCCGGCTTTCTCTGTGAAAGGAACGGTGACAGCTGGCAATGCTTCACAAATGAGTGATGGCGCAGCGGCGGTGCTGGTTATGGATCATGAAAAAGCAAAATCGCTTGAACTTCAACCGATTGCTAAATTCCGTTCTTTTGCTGTGGCGGGGGTTCCACCAGAGGTGATGGGAATCGGCCCGATTGAGGCTGTTCCGAAAGCATTGAAACTGGCAGGGCTTGAATTATCAGATATCGGATTATTTGAATTAAATGAAGCTTTTGCTTCCCAATCGCTCCAAGTTATTCGTGCTTTAGAAATTGATGAGGACATCGTGAATGTGAATGGGGGCGCGATTGCCCTTGGGCATCCGCTTGGATGTACAGGGACGAAATTAACTCTTTCTTTAATCCATGAAATGAAACGAAGAAATGTTCAATTTGGCGTTGTAACAATGTGTATTGGCGGGGGAATGGGCGCAGCAGGTGTTTTTGAATTGATCTAAGGAGGGATTTGGAATGGAAAATAAGGTTAGGAAAATCATGAAAGGTGGAGCCTTTCTAATCGAAGAACTGACTCCTGAACAATTATTTACTCCAGAAGACTATACAGATGAGCATAAAATGATTTACAAAACGAGTGATGATTTTGTCAAGAAGGAAGTGTTGCCCCAAGTCGAATACTTAGAAAATCATGAGTTTGATCGTTCTGTCGAATTGCTGAAAAAGGCAGGAGAACTTGGCCTTTTAGGAGCTGATGTTCCCGAAGATTATGGTGGATTAGGATTAGATAAAATCAGTTCCTCCTTGATTGCGGAGGCGATGTCGCAAGCGGGTGGTTTTTCGATCTCGCACGGGGCTCATGTAGGAATTGGTTCTCTACCGATTGTTTTGTTTGGCAACGAAGAGCAAAAGCAAGCCTACCTGCCAGCCCTGGCAACAGGGGAAAAATTAGCCGCCTATGCCTTAACAGAACCAGGATCAGGCTCAGATGCATTAGGCGCAAAAACAACGGCTGTACTGAATGAAGCTGGTACTCATTATCTTTTAAATGGAGAAAAACAATGGATCACGAATTCCGCTTTTGCCGATGTATTCATTGTCTATGCCAAAATTGATGGAGAGCATTTTTCGGCTTTTATCGTGGAACGTGATTTTCCTGGTGTGTCTACTGGTCCAGAGGAAAAGAAGATGGGGATTAAAAGTTCATCTACTCGGACGTTAATTTTAGAAGATGCCCAAGTGCCAGCCCGAAATCTTTTAGGGGAAGCTGGTAAAGGACATCGGATTGCTTTCAATATCCTCAATATTGGCCGCTATAAGCTTGGAGTGGGGGCAGTTGGCGGATCAAAGCGTGCGTTAGAAATTACATTGAAATATGCGAATCAACGGAAACAATTTCAAACACCAATTGCCCAATTTAATTTAACGAAAGAGAAATTTGGTACATTAGGTGCGGAACTTTATGCAGCGGAAAGCTCTGTTTATCGAACGGTTGGCTTGTTTGAGGAAAAAATGAGTCAATTAACAGAAGAGGAAGTGAAGGACGGTAGTAAAGTAGCGGAAGCGATTCGGGAATATGCGATTGAATGCTCTTTGAATAAATTTTTTGCTTCAGAAGTGCTGGATCATGTGGTCGATGAAGGGGTGCAAATTCATGGTGGCTACGGCTATATGGAAGAGTACGAGATTGAAAGAGCTTATCGGGATTCGCGGATTAATCGGATCTTTGAAGGAACGAACGAAATTAATCGCTTGCTTGTCCCAGGAACATTTTTAAAAATGGCCTTTAAAGGGGAGCTCCCCTTATTGGAAAAAGCCCAAACCTTGCAGGAAGAACTAATGATGTTAATGCCTGAGGAGCCGGGGAATGAACCATTAGAGCAAGAGAAATACTTAGTCACTGGAACTAAAAAGGTTGCCTTAATGATCGCCGGGTTAGGGGCACAAAAATTCGGTGCTAAGCTTGAGGAGGAGCAGGAGATTTTAAGTAAAATGGCAGATGTTGTTTCATTGGCCTATGCGATGGAATCGGTTGTGGTTCGGACCGAAAAAGCGATAGCCAAAACGGGGATCGAGAAAAATAAGCAGAAACTTCTCTACACAGAAATCTTTTGCCAAGAAGCGATTGTAAAGGTAGAACAACTGGCGAGGGAGAGTCTGGCGGCGATTGAAGAAGGGGATACCTTCCGCATGATGAACTCTGCTTTGCGGAAATTGATTCGTCATACACCGATTAATAGCATTGCCAAGAAAAGAGAAGCAGCTGATCACTTAATTCCTGCCGAGCGGTATATCGTATAATTTGAAAACACCGGATTGGAGAGTATCTTCCATTTCGGTGTTTTTTATTGCTTTAGGGAATGGTCTATTTCATAGGATAGGAAAGTATAAATTTTGGCTAATGCTGGATCTAGCTCCAGCGCCCAGCGGCTAGCAAATTTACGTCTTCTTCCTACGATAAGTCAACATCGGTTCGTCCTTCGTCCTCACCGTGTTTCCTTTATCTCGTCAGAAGCCTTTAAATTTGTATGCCGCTAAACGGGCGCTTGCGCTTTTCTTATTAAACGGGCCAAATTTTGGGTTAAATGGTCCAAACTTTTGGTTAAACGGGCGAATTAATAGATTAAATGGGCCAAAGCGTAGATTAATCGGGCCAAACTTTCAATTAAACGGGCGAATGGACGAGTTATCTGAAGTACCTTGAGGTAGGAAGCTTTCGTTCTGTGTGAATCATGTTATTATGTTATAATCAGGGCAATCTACTTGGATTGGAGAGATAGGAGTGGCTTTACGTTTTTATTGGTATCCCAAGTGTGGGACATGCCGAAATGCTAAAAAATGGCTGGATGAACATGGGCTAGAGTATGAAGAAATACATATTGTCGAGCAGCCCCCATCCCGTGATGAGTTAGAAAAGCTATATCAAACAAGTGGTTTGCCGTTAAAAAAGTTTTTTAACACAAGTGGGAAAAAGTATCGGGAACTTGGGCTAAAAGACAAGGTTGGAACGGCCTCGGATAATGAGTTACTTGAAATACTTTCTAGTGATGGCATGTTAATCAAAAGGCCGATCGTAACAGATGGTCAGACTGTGACCGTTGGTTTTAAAGAAGAGGAATTCAACAATACTTGGGGCTAAGTGAGCGTTGTCTTATGGAGATGGATTGAAATCAGATTGCAGCAAACAATATTTTCTTGATTTTATGAAACTCTTTTTGTACATTACTAATATTAGTGCTTGGAGGGATCAAGGTGAACATACCAAAGGAATTACGATATTCAGAAGAACATGAATGGGTGAAAGACGAGGGAGATAAGGTAAGGATTGGGATTACAGAATTTGCTCAAGACGAATTGGGTGATATCGTATTTGTAGAACTTCCTGAAGTCGGTGATGAAGTAACAGTGAATGAACCATTCGGAAGTGTGGAATCTGTTAAAACCGTTTCAGAGCTTTATTCACCAATCAGCGGGAAAGTGGTTGAAGTCAACGAAGATTTAGATGATAGCCCTGAATTGGTCAATGAATCTCCATATGATAAGGCGTGGATGATTGTCATCGAACCAGCGGATAAAAGTGAAATGGACAACCTTATGTCCGCAGAAAAATATGCGGATATGACAAGTGAGGAATAGAAAAAAACTTGTTATTTTATAGAACCCACATCATGTGGGTTTAGACTTTTTAATAAGAAAAAATGCACTGTGGTTCAAGTACCATAGTGCATTTTTTCCAAAAGGATGATTGGTTTCATGAAAGAATGTACAAAAGATGAAATAATCGATGCGTTAGAAAATAAGGAATCAGTGGTTCTCTATTTCTACACGCCTCTATGTGGAACGTGCCAGGTGGCAGGAAAAATGTTGGGGATCGTGGAACAGATGATGGATGAACTCCCGTTTAAAAAAGCGGACCTCAACTATTTACCAGAAATAGCTGAACGATTTTCCATTGAAAGTGTCCCCTGCTTAATCCAACTGAACGAAGGAAAAATCCAAAATAAAATCTACGCCTTTCATTCTGTCCCTTATTTATATGAGAAACTACGGAAGTCCAAATGAAAATACTTGATTACAAAAAGTCCTAGGTGCCTGGGGCTTTTGCTTTAGTTATCTGGTACTTTCGGTAGAGTTTTTCAAATGAACATTTCCGCACAAAAATGCTGTTTAACCTATAAGCCATGCGGATGAAAGCATGTATTTTCCCATATTTTCTATTTTGTTATTTGTTTTCTTTCGTTTATAATGGGGTACGTGACAAGGGCAATAAAAAATGACCTTTTTTAGAGGATGTTTAAAAAGTCCGGTAAATTATCCTCCTTTTTAAACACGCACCTTTGAAAGGGTCAAAAAATGAAAGGATTGGTCCCTTATTAATCCCTTAAAGATTGAGTACACAGATGGTATGGAAAAAGCGATGCATGCGGCGCATGGAGTTGGCTACGAAATTTATAAAAGAAAACATGACATTCGGATGACGATTGAGAAAAAACGAGAAAAAGACTACTTGCGTTCTCAAAGAGTGGCATCGGATTTAGAACGGAAAATACATGTTTAAAAAAACATTAAAACTTAACCTAATAAACGTAAAAACCTAGAATTACAAGGTTGGCCTATTAAATGGCCAACCTTTTTTAATATCTTTTTTTAAAAGAATAAAACGAGTGAAAAATCCCCCCTAGTTGATAATAATTTTAAAATGGTTTAAGATGGGAGAGGAGTAAAAGGGAAAAACACTCATTAAATAAGAAAATCACAATCTCGATACGGAGGTATGATCATGGCTTCAACATTAGTTATTAAAGATCTTCATGTGGAGATCGAAGGTAAAGAGATTTTAAAAGGTGTAAACCTAGAAATAAAGGGTGGAGAAATTCACGCAGTGATGGGTCCAAACGGTACAGGTAAATCAACCTTGGCATCCGCGATTATGGGACATCCAAAATATGAAGTGACAAGTGGTTCTATTCACTTGGACGGGAAAGATGTATTAGAAATGGAAGTGGATGAGCGCGCGCTTGCGGGACTTTTCCTAGCCATGCAATACCCAAGTGAAATCAGTGGGGTTACCAATGCCGATTTCCTTCGTTCTTCCATCAACGCACGCCGCGAGGAAGGAAACGAAATTTCTTTGATGAAATTTATTAAAGAAATGGATAGCAAAATGGAAGTATTAGAGATGGATCCTGATATGGCACAACGCTATTTAAATGAAGGATTCTCTGGTGGGGAAAAGAAACGGAATGAAATTTTGCAATTGATGATGATTCAACCGGCGATTGCGATCCTTGATGAGATTGATTCAGGCCTTGATATTGATGCCTTGAAAATTGTTTCGAAAGGGATTAATGAAATGCGTTCCAGTGATTTCGGTTGCATGATCATTACTCACTATCAACGTCTTCTAAATTATATCACTCCTGACAAAGTGCATGTGATGATGCAAGGTCGTGTTGTGAAATCTGGTGGTCCAGAACTTGCCCAAAAACTAGAAGCAGAAGGTTATGACTGGATTAAAGAAGAACTAGGCATTGAAGACGAAACAGTTGGTCAAGAAGCATAAGTGTTAGGAGGATCATAATGACAATTGATACGAAAATGGCAATCGATCAAGACTACATCCGCTCCTTCTCGACTGAAAAAGGCGAGCCTGCTTGGTTAACAGATCTTAGAGTAAAAGCTTTCGCCCTTGCGGATGAAATACCGATGCCAAACCCTGATAAAACAAGAATTACTAAATGGAATCTCACAGAATTTAATAAGCATCAGGCTGATGGAGAGGTATTTCAATCCTTAAACGACTTGCCTGAGATTGCAAAAAATGTTGTCCATATAGATAATGCCAATAAGAATCTATATATTCAACATAATCAAACAGCTGCCTATTTAACTCTTTCAGATGAATTGAAGGAGCAAGGGGTTATTTTTACAGACATCCAGACGGCTGCCAAAGAACATGGCGAGCTTTTGCAAAAATATTATATGAAAGATGCTGTAAAGGTTGACGAGCATAAATTAACCGCTCTTCATGCCGCTTTAATGAATGGAGGGGCATTCCTCTACATTCCTAAAAATGTCGAAGTCAAAGAACCGATTCAATCCGTGTTTATTTTTGATGATCAGGAAGCGGCGATGTTTAATCATGTGCTTGTTGTAGCGGATGATAATAGTTCTGTGACCTATGTTGAAAACTATCTTTCTGTGACAGACGAGACAAACGGTCTTTTCAATATTATTTCTGAGGTTGTAGCAGGAAACAATGCCAAAGTGATTTATGGGGCTGTTGATACCCTTGCAAAAGGCTCTACAACCTATGTGAATCGTCGTGGTATTACTGGTCGTGATGCTACACTTGACTGGGCATTGGGCATGATGAATGATGGTGATACGATTTTTGAAAATATCACCAATCTCATTGGCGATGGTTCAAATAGTAATGCCAAGACGGTTGTAGTTGGTACTGGTAAGCAAACGCAAAACTTTACAACCAGTATCGTTCACCATGGAAAAGAGACGGAAGGCTTTATTTTAAAACATGGTGTGATGAAAGATTCGGCTTCTTCGATCTTTAACGGTGTGGGAAAAATCGAAAAAGGCGCATCTGGTGCCAATGCTGAGCAAGAATCGCGAGTCTTGATGCTTAGCGAAAAAGCCCGTGGGGACGCGAACCCGATCCTGCTGATTGATGAAGATGATGTCATGGCAGGACATGCTGCTTCTGTTGGGCGAGTAGACGAATTACAACTTTACTACCTCATGAGTCGCGGAATCTCTAAAGCAGATGCAGAACGATTGATCATTCATGGCTTCCTTGCACCTGTTGTCGAGCAATTGCCGATTGAAGCGGTTAAAAATCAGTTAACAGAGATTATCGAGAGGAAAGTTAAGTAATGAAAATTTCAGAGGTTCGCCAATACTTTCCGATTCTCGATCAAGAAGTCAATGGACACCCGCTTGTGTACTTGGATAGTGCCGCGACCTCACAAAAACCAGTGCAAGTGATCGAAGCACTGGATCGATATTATCGAGAGTATAATTCAAATGTGCATCGAGGAGTCCATACATTAGGTACTCGAGCTACCGATCAATATGAGGGAGCACGAGAAAAAGTTCGCCGATTCATCAATGCCTCATTAGTGGAAGAAGTTATTTTTACAAGAGGAACAACAACCGCTTTAAACACGGTTGCAGCAAGCTACGGAAGGGCCAATCTGCAAGAGGGTGATGAAATTGTCATTACCTATATGGAGCATCATAGTAATGTCATTCCATGGCAGCAGATTGCAAAAGAAAAGAAGGCTATTTTAAAATATCTTCCGTTACAAAAAGATGGAACCATTGATCTTGAGGATGCGCGTAAGACGATTACCCCGAAGACGAAAATTGTTTCCATCGCGCATGTTTCGAATGTATTAGGGACGATTAATCCCATTAAAGAATTAGCCGCGATTGCTCATCAAAATGGGGCGATTATGGTTGTGGATGGTGCGCAAAGTGCTCCTCATATGAAGATTGATGTGCAAGAGTTAGATTGTGACTTCTTTGCCTTCTCTGCCCATAAAATGTGTGGCCCTACAGGAGTTGGCGTTCTGTATGGAAAGAAGGCATTGTTAGAGGGGATGGAACCAGTAGAATTTGGCGGCGAAATGATTGATTTTGTCGGCCTTCAAGAATCTACGTGGAAGGAGCTCCCTTGGAAATTTGAAGCGGGGACGCCGATTATTGCAGGTGCGATCGGGCTTGGGGCTGCAATCGATTTTCTTAATGAGGTTGGCCCTGATGAAATTCTCGCGTATGAACATCGCTTAGCTGCTTATGGGATGGAAAAGTTGTCTTCTGTAGAAGGTTTAAAGATTTATGGACCGGAAGAAGCCGAGCAACGTGCAGGAGTGATTACGTTCAATTTGGATGATGTTCACCCTCATGATGTCGCCACTGTTCTAGATGCAGAAGGGATTGCGGTTCGAGCAGGTCATCATTGTGCACAACCTTTGATGAACTGGTTAAATTGTTCTGCTACAGCAAGAGCGAGCTTTTATTTATATAACACGGAACAAGACATTGACAGGCTCGTAGAAGGCTTAGTCAAAACAAAGGAGTATTTCACGAATGTCTTTTAGTAACCTTGATCAACTCTACCGACAAGTCATAATGGATCATTACAAAAATCCGCGTAATAAAGGCAGCCTAGAGGATGGAAATCTCACTGTTGACATGAATAACCCAACATGTGGAGATCGAATTCATCTTACCATGAAGGTTGAGGATGGCAAGGTGACAGATGCTAAGTTTGAAGGGGAAGGTTGTTCCATTTCAATGGCATCTGCGTCGATGATGACGCAAACGATTATTGGAAAAGATGTGGAAACAGCATATAAACTTTCTCATATTTTTTCTGAAATGATTCAGGGCAAGGATTATGATGAAGAAGATCTTGATCTTGGTGATATGGAGGCTTTACAAGGAGTTTCCAAGTTTCCAGCCCGAATTAAATGTGCCACCCTTGCGTGGAAGGCGATGGAAAAAGGATTGAATGAATAAACGAAACTCATTCAGTGTAGATAATACTCGCTGAAGCAGCAAAGGCGAGATTCGAAATAGGCAAGGCAAACCGAAACGCCTTTGTGACTGCTTCTTGCAGGGAAAATTTCAAGAATGGAGGAATGAAGAATGGCGAAAAAAGCACCGGTAATTGGCGATTATAAATATGGTTTCCGTGATAAAGACGTTTCCATTTTTCGTTCAGAACGGGGATTGACAAGAGAGATTGTAGAAGAAATCTCCAAAATGAAGGAAGAACCAGAATGGATGCTAGAATTTCGCTTGAAATCTCTTGAGCAATTTTACAAAAAGCCAATGCCTCAATGGGGCGGAGATTTAAACGGATTGAATTTTGATGAGATCACGTATTATGTGAAACCATCTGAACATACAGAGCGTTCTTGGGATGAAGTTCCGGAAGAAATCAAGCAAACCTTTGATAAATTGGGAATTCCGGAAGCCGAACAAAAGTATTTGGCTGGGGTATCTGCTCAATATGAATCAGAAGTTGTCTATCATAATATGAAAGAAGATCTTGAAGAGATGGGAATCGTCTTTAAGGATACGGATTCTGCCCTCAAGGAAAATGAAGATATTTTCCGTGAGCACTGGGCAACTGTCATTCCACCGGCTGACAATAAATTTTCCGCATTGAACTCAGCTGTTTGGTCTGGGGGATCTTTCATTTATGTTCCACCAGGTGTAAAAGTGGATACACCACTTCAAGCGTATTTCCGTATTAACTCGGAAAACATGGGGCAGTTTGAGCGGACACTGATCATTGTGGACGAGGGAGCATCTGTTCATTATGTAGAAGGATGCACAGCGCCTGTTTATACAACGAACTCGCTTCATAGTGCAGTTGTTGAGATCATTGTGAAAAAAGGTGGCTATTGCCGTTATACAACGATTCAAAACTGGGCGAATAACGTGTATAACCTAGTAACGAAGCGTGCTGTTTGTCATGAAAATGCGACAATGGAATGGATCGATGGTAACATTGGTTCTAAATTAACCATGAAATATCCATCCGTTCTATTGATGGGTGAAGGGGCACGTGGTATGACCCTTTCCATTGCAATCGCTGGAAAAGGGCAACACCAAGATGCTGGAGCGAAAATGATGCATTTAGCACCAAATACATCTTCTTCGATTGTTTCTAAATCCATTTCGCAACATGGTGGAAAAGTAACCTATCGTGGGATTGTACACTTTGGCCGTAAAGCGGATGGTGCTCGTTCTACGATTGAGTGTGATACCATCATCATGGATGACAAATCAACTTCTGATACAATTCCATACAATGAAATTTTGAACGACAATATTTCATTGGAACACGAAGCGAAAGTATCGAAAGTTTCCGAAGAACAACTCTTCTACCTTATGAGCCGTGGCATTAGTGAGCAAGAAGCAACAGAAATGATCGTCATGGGCTTCATTGAACCATTTACAAAAGAACTACCAATGGAATATGCCGTTGAAATGAACCGTCTGATTAAGTTTGAAATGGAAGGTTCGATTGGTTAATAGCCCTAAACCCTTAGATATGACAAGAGTTAGGGTGAAATAGAAATAGAAAAAGAAAAATACGACTGCGTGCCAACTCTCTGCCAAGTCAGATTTTCTTTTAGTGTAGAAGGCGAACTTTGGAAGTTCGTCTTCTTCTATTTTTCAGTGATATCAATGTAGATAAGGATTCGACTCAAATCCCCATCGGATACCCTTATGATTATTTTAAAATATCGTGGAAAATATATAATCATCTACCTCCTCTAAAAAGAAGTTACCCAAGTGTTTTGACCATTATAAAGTCTACTTGTTCTTCATCTCCCATATAAAAAGAGTGGGCGCCTAATTGCACAAATCCCATTTTCTTATAAAAAGCAAGGACATTTTCATTTTTTTCCCATACGCCTAGCCAGATTTTCTTTTTATTATGTTCCATTGCCATATCCATTGCTTTATTGAACAGATATTTGCCAAGCCCATGTTTTTGAAAGTTGTTCTTTACATAAATCCTTTCGATTTCAAGGGATTCATCCCCCATCTCTTCAGTCTGAGCATCATCGGTATTGACTTTTAAATAGCCTGCAATTTCGTTATCAACATAAATAAAAAAGAAGTGTGAAGACGGATTAGATAATTCTTTTTCTACTTGTTGCAAGTTAAAAGCCTTTTCCAAATAAGCCTCCATATTTTCTGGTGAATTTTGATGCTTAAATGTCTCATTAAATGTTTCATAACTAATTTCTTGAAGTTTACGTAAATCTTTAAGCCTGCATTTTTTTAGATGTGTTGTCATTTTAATCAGTCGCTCCTTTATGTCATCAATAATGTCTCCTGTTGCCCTTTTTTACATATTCCCAGTCTTTTTCTATATTATTTTTAACTCTTTGCAGAAGATGGAAAATGGTTTCTGCTTCTTTTTCCGAAAACCCCTCTAATGCGACGGTATTGGAATAATCATTTTCTCTTTTTATAAATGGATACACCTTTTTCCCTTTCTCTGTTGGAAAAAGTTTTTTTATTTTTTTGTTATGTGTATCTTCTTTCTTTTCAATAAAGCCATTCATTTCAAGTTTTTTGATAGCCCGAGAGGCTGTGGTTCGATCTACTTTGATCATCTCAGCTAACTTTTCTTGAATGATTCCTGGATCTTCACATATGCGCACAAGATACAAATACTGCCCTTTTGTAAGGTCATATTCTTTAAATTCTATATTACTGATAGAATCTAATGCTCTTGCTATCACGCCAATTTCACGAAGAATTTCCTTCATAATAACCTCCTATCAGTACGTTTTTTGTTGCAACTACAACAAAATAAGATACTTATTAAATGTAAGCTATTTTTGTTGAGTTTGCAACAAAAATAACAACCCTACTAATGGAAGTTACACACTATGAATGGAATTTGATCCTTTTTAGTCTCAGGGCATTTAGCACAACGGACACAGAGCTAAACGCCATAGCAGCACTAGCTAGCCATGGGGCTAATAAGCCAAACATCGCAAATGGGATCATGACGATATTGTAGAGAAAGGCCCAAAGGAAGTTTTGTTTAATATTGGTCATCGTTTTTTTGCTGATCTGAATGGCATCCACGAGGCGCCGTAAGTCTCCTTTGATAATCGTGACGTCTCCGGATTCGATGGCGATATCAGAGCCAGTGCCAATGGCGATGCCGATATCAGCAATAGCGAGAGCAGGCGCATCGTTCATGCCATCTCCCACCATAATGATTTTTTCTCTCTTTTTCTGTAAATTTTTGATGATGGTTGCTTTATCCATGGGGCTGACCCCTGTTTGTAGTTTTTTGATGCCTACTTGTTTGGCCACTGCCATGCCAGTGTAGCGATTATCCCCTGTTAATAGTATTGGTTCTAGACCCATTTGCTTTAAACGAGAGATGGCCGCTACGGAGGAACTTCTTATTTCATCGGCAACTGCGATAATCCCGGCAAAACGAGCGTCGACCCAAGCGATCATCACGGTTTTCCCTTCTGACTCCCATTTGTTCACTTGTTGCTTGTTTTTGGGGGATAAGGAATGAAGTTGATAGGCAGGATTAGCAATGACTACCTTTTTACCGAGAACGATCGCTTCCACACCATGACCCGGAATGATTTGTACTTGCTCAGCGGTTGGAACAGAGGGAAGGGTGGACTGGATATGATTGACAATGGCTTTCGCTATGGGGTGATGAAATCCTTGTTCCACAGCACCTATAAGCCTTAATACCTCTTCTTTCTGCCAACTATCAATCTGAATGTCTGTCACATGTGGCTTTCCTTTTGTCAAAGTGCCTGTTTTATCTAAAATGATCGTGCGGCATTTTCCTAATACTTCCAGATATTTCCCTTCCTTAAACAAAATTCCCATTTGGGCGGCCCTTCCACTTCCAACCATTACAGAAGTAGGCGTGGCCAATCCGAGTGCGCACGGGCAAGCAATGATCAAAACAGCGATCGTTTTTTCCAATGCAGCGCCTAATTGATCTGGTTGTAAAAATAAATACCATCCTAAAAATGTCGCCATCGCGGTTAGGATCACAATCGGAACGAAGACAGCTGTGATTTTATCGGCCGTCTGTTGGATCGGGGCTTTCGAGCCTTGCGCTTCTTCGACAATTTGAATGATCTGCGATAGGGTTGTCTCATTATCTTTTTTCGTTACTTTCACCCTTAATAATCCATGTTGATTGATCGTTCCCGCATAAACAGAATGACCGATCGTTTTCTCAATAGGAATACTTTCTCCTGTTAATAGGGACTCATCAATCATCGTGGAGCCCATCAAGATTTCCCCATCAATCGGTATTTTTTCTCCTGGTTTAATAATTAAAATATCACCAAGGGCAAGTCGATTTACCGGTGTAGCTAATTCTCTGCCATTTTCATAAAGAGTCGCTGTCTTCGTTTGTAATTGGTAAAGTTTTTTGAGGGCTTCGGTCGTTTTTAATTTTGTCTTTGCTTCAAGTAATTTCCCTAATAAAATAAAAGTGATAATAAAAGCACTTGTTTCAAAGTACAAGACAGGGGTAGGCATGGACGATTGTAAGGTGGTAAACGTTAGATAATGACTATAGAAAAACGCGGCAGATGTACTTAAAACAACTAAAACATCCATATTCGCGTGTCCACTTTTTACAGCCTTCCAAGCCCTTTCGTAAAATGGAAAGCCAATGACAAACTGAATCGGAATGGTGAGAATCAATTGCAATAAAGGCTGAGTTAGGAAATCGGGGGCCTTAATAAATGGAGCCCATGTGAAATGATCGAACATCGCCCAAGCCAAAGGCATGGTTAGTAAAGCGGATAGGAAAAATCTCCGTTGTAGTTTTTGGATTTCCTTGTATGGATTGCCTTCCGTAGAGAGCTGCTCGATTGCTTTTACATCGAAACCAATGTTGCGAATTTTATCGAAGACCTCTTGAAGGTTTGTCCGTTTTCTATGAAAGGTCACTCTGCCTTTTTCGGTTGCGAGATTGACATGAATGTCGATCACCCCTTCTATCTTAGACACGACCTTTTCAATTCTTGTTGCACACGCGGCACAGTGCATCCCTGTAACAAAAAAATGTTGGGTTTCTTCCATGATCTTTGTTCACCATCTTTTCTTCTATCCTATTGTTATAGTCTATTGGCGACCTAAGCAGGTTAGAACAAGCTTGCACTTTGGTTCTAAGAGGCTTACCTTTCAATTTTTCTTGTTTTTTGCTATAGTTTTTAGTAATTATTTTTAGGATGAGCTAGGAAGTGGATCGATGATTGAAAGGATTCATATTTACCATACAAATGATATACATAGCCATTTTGAATATTGGCCAAGAATTCAATCGTTTTTACTAGAGAAACAAAAATTGCATCAGGCGGCTGGAGAGGAAGTTTTGCTATTTGATATTGGCGACTTCTCTGATCGCTGGCATCCTTTCACAGAAGGAACAAGGGGGAAAGGGAATACCGAGTTGTTAAATGAGACGGGCTATCGGGCTGTGACGATTGGCAATAACGAAGGGATTACGTTCCCACACGAAGATCTAGCCGCATTATATAAAGAAGCTAAGTTTGATGTGCTTGTTGCGAATTTGTACGAAGCCGAACAAGTGCGTCCTGATTGGTGTCTCCCTTATAAAATATACGAAACAGGAAAAGGTACAAAAATTGGTGTAACGGCCGTGACGACTTATTATCAGAAATTATACAACCTTCTTGGTTGGGAGTTGACCGAGCCTTTTACAGAACTGGAAATACAATTGAATCGGATGAAGGAAGAAGCGGACATTCTGATCGTTCTGTCTCATTTAGGGATTCATGACGATAAAAAACTAACGCAATTATTTCCGCAAATTGATCTTATATTGGGATCCCATACACATCATTATTTTATGGAAGGGGAAAAAGTAGATCATACATTGATGGCGGCAGGGGGAAAACATGGCCGGTTTGTTGGGTATGTAGAGCTTCATGTTGATCATGAAGCTCAATCTATTCCTTTGCTTAAAGCGCGGCTGTTTGAATCTCAATTATTGCCGGCTGTGCAGGATGAAGAGAAGGTCATTCAACATTTTATGGATAGGGGCAAAGCACAATTAGATGAGACCGTGGCGATTATAGATGAGCCGTTTTTCTATTCATGGAAGGAAATATCGGAGCTGGCTTTGTTGCTTTGCGATGCGGTACATGAATGGTGTGAAGCAGAATGCACCATCATTAACTCTGGTTTGGTGTTAGCGGACTTACAAAAGGGGAGAGTGACGAAGTTTCATTTGCATCAGATGCTTCCCCATCCGATTAATCCTTGTACTGTGGAGCTTTCAGGGGCGGAATTAAAGGAAATCATTCTCGAAGCAGAAAGGGAAGATTGGCCAGAGGTTGAAGTGATTGGTCTTGGGTTTCGCGGAAAAGTGATGGGGAAATTTGTGTATCGTGGGATTGAGGTAGATAAAGAGAAGTTGCAAATCCAAATCAACGGAGAACCGATTGATTCAGAGCGGATGTATAAGCTGGGGACCGTTGATTTATTTACTTTTGGGAAATACTTCCCTGGTATTAAACGCTCTCCAAATAAAACCTATTTTATGCCAGAATTTTTACGTGACATCATGGCATGGAAGTTGAAGCGTCTCTAGCGAGGGAAAGCGCAAGTGCTCGTTTACAAGACATTGAAAAGCGAATGGATGTTGACTTACGCATGCGGGCACCGAAAGTTTGCTAGTCGCTGGAGCTAGATCATGCATTAGTCATTTTCTTTTTTTATCCTCTACGAGTGGATGGTATTTTGGGTTCAACTAATGCACGCTTTTCTCATACATATAACTATGAGAAGGGGTGATAATGATGGTGTCGATTGAGCCTGTTATGATTGATGGTAAGACTTTTATCGCAACATCCGTGTCCTTGCCGAAAACAACCTTGCTGACGATTTCGAATGACAAGGGGTATATCATGTGCGGGGCGCTTGATGTTGGTTTGCTAAATGAGAAATTAGTAGATCGAAAAATAATCGCCGGGCGTGCAGTGGGCGTGAAGACGATTGATCAATTACTGCATGCCCCATTAGAATCCGTGACAATGGAAGCGGAAGCATTAGGGATTACAGCTGGGATGATTGGAAAAGATGCCTTATTAAAAATGTGTTAAATAGCTGAGAAAACTAGATGTATTTGCGCTAAATCCTTTCTCTTGTGCATATATTGACGAGAGGAGGGATTTCTTTGGCTCGATTCAAAGCAAAGTATAGACAACGGGGACCACTACCTTTTCGATATGTTTTATTGCTATCTTTTGTTTTCTTTGTTTTTTCAACCGTATTGGGATTGTGGATTGTCAATAAAGGAATTAAACCGACTTTAGTTAGTTATGCCGAATCCCAAACCGGAAAAATCGCCCCAATGGTTGTGACTAAGGCTGTTGAAGATGTCCTTCCCCAAGTGAAGGATCTCTCAGAAGTGACGGAAACGATTCCCGATGGGGCGGGGCAGACTTCGATTCAGTATCGAATGGATGTGCTCAATCAAATTCAAGCTGATTTATCCAGAGAAATTCAATTCAATTTAAATGAAGCGGAGAGAGGGAATTTAGAAGATCTTGAAATGAAGACAGGCATTGAGATTGACTACGATAAATTGGATAAAGAAGAAGGAATTTCCTATTCTTTTCCAATAGGTCAAGCAACGAATAATGCTTTATTAGGAAATTTAGGACCGAAAATTCCGATTCGCTTTTCTGCGGTTGGGAATGTAAAAACAAATGCAGAGCATAAGGTAGAATATTACCCTATTAATAATACATTTATTACTGTCTATGTAGCTGTTGAAGTGAATGTGCAAATCATCATTCCATTTTCGACCGAAACAGCCGTGGTCAAACAGGATATACCTGTTGCGAAGGGATTCTATCGAGGAGATGTACCAGACTTTTACAACGGAAATGGTGGAGGAGTAAATCCTTCCATTCAATTGCCTGGATCAAATACACAGGGTCCTTTGCCAAAGCCAGCAGAGTAAGTCCCCTACTGATTGCCAAATAGTATGTTATAGTGCTATAATAAAGATCAAAATCAAAGGCTAAGTTCCAGACAACAGCTGCCACGCCTTTGTGACCTGCGTTCTGCAGGCCTAATTAAATAAAACCTTATCAAATCGGATGAGGTAGAGGCGCAAAAGGAATCAGTAGGATGTGTGAGGATGACAACGATGAACACATGTGAAAGGTTCTTTTGCCGAAGTCAAACTTGTGTCAGCCAAGTTTTGATTGGTGTTGCTTTGAAAAAAGGTAACACTCTCATATTTGGACGTGTTTTTAGTGCGTGTTCAAAAAGGAGGATAAAAAGGACCCGTCGGCTAAAGGCGCTGACGTCCTGTCAGCAACGCCGACACTAGCACATCCTGTGCGTCGAAAGTTCGAGGCGGCGCAGTTTCGAGCAGCGGACTTGTACAGGATGTACTGACTTCCGTGTTGCCCACAGGACGTGGGCGATTTTAAAAAAAACGGAAGATCTTTTCCCTGATACATGAACAGCGGAGAACAAGCCAACGAAGAAATTCGCAGTGTCATTTTTACCGGACTTTTTGAACATCCATTTTGGCTAAATATGGGGAGCTACAGATCACGATGGAGTTAACCCATACAAGAGTAATGGTAGTCCTCTATCATTACTCTTTTTTATTTTGTAGAAAAGAGGAGCACAACAAACAATGGAACATTCTATTTTATCGATTATCCCGCCGATTCTGGCGATTGTGATGGTGATTTTAACTAAAAGGGTTCTACTGTCCTTAGGTTCAGGTATTTTAGCGTCGGCTTTATTATTGGGGAAAGGAAATATAATGGAGACTTTGCAGATACTATGGTCTGCTGTGAAGGGGATTTTTGTTGAGGCAGAAGGCTTAAACACATGGAATATTAATCTCATATTATTCTTACTGTTATTAGGCGTTATTACGGCTCTTATTAATATGACTGGTGGGAGCCGTGCTTTTGGTGAGTGGGCTACTACGAAAGTGAAGTCACGCGCAGGGGCGCAATTATTAGCTGCATTTTTAGGCATTATTATTTTCATTGATGACTATTTCAATGCGTTAGCCGTTGGGCAGGTGGCGCGCCCGATTACGGATCGTCATCATATATCGAGAGCTAAGCTTGCTTATATTATTGACTCGACGTCTGCGCCAATCTGTGTGATTTCACCGATTTCGAGCTGGGGCGCCTTTATTATTGGGATTATCGCAACGGTATTGGCCTCCCATGGTCTCACTGATCTATCGGCTTTTACCGCTTTTCTTGAGATGATTCCGATGAATTTGTATGTATGGACAACCTTGCTTTTTGTTTTTATTATTGCGCTTCGTAATCTTGATTATGGAAGTATGAAAAAGCATGAGGAACGAGCAATTAAGACAGGGATTCCTTATGATCCGGATAAAACGATTGCGGGAGAAGCAAAAGAAAATTTGCCTGTAAGTGACAATGGGAAAGTTCGCGATTTAATCTGGCCGATTATTGCTCTGTTTGTAGGTACCCTTTCTGCGATTGCGATTAGTGGGTTGCATGAAACAACAGGAAAAGCAACCTTGATGGATATCTTCGGTAATGCGGATGTATCCCTTGCGTTAGTTGGTGGTGGTCTATTGGGATTGTTGGTTGGAGTGATTTCTTTTTACCGTCAAGTTTTTAAACATAGGGCTTTACAAGCAAATTGGATTGTTAAAGCTTTAAAATCGGGTGTACAGTCGATGATACCAGCGATTATGATTCTGCTGTTTGCCTGGGTGATTATTGATTTAATTGAACAATTAGGGACCGGTTTATATTTAGGTGGTTTGGTTGAAAAGTCAAATTTAAATCCGGTCTTTCTGCCCGTCATCTTATTTATCGGTGCGGCAGTAATGGCCTTTGCAACAGGGACATCATGGGGTTCTTTTGGTATTTTACTGCCAATCGCTGGACAAATTATTGCGGTCACGGATATGGCTCTCTTCTTACCAGGTTTGGCTGCCGTTTTAGCAGGAGCTGTGATGGGGGATCATTGTTCACCTATTTCTGATACGACAATTTTATCGGCTACAGGCGCAGGATGTAATCTGATGGATCATGTGTTAACCCAGTTACCTTACGCAATATCTGCCGCGATCATTTCTTGTATTGGTTATTTAGTGATTGGTTGGACAGAGAAAACCATATTTGGTTTACTCACAATAGGTATTTGCGTTTTTCTATTCTTTTTTGTTCTAGATCGTCGAAAAAAGAAGGTACAGGTATAGAGGTCGCAAAAAGAAGAGGAGTTGGGGATGAATTTCCAAACTCCTCTATTGATTCTTATTGGAAGAACGTTCCCACATTTTTAAATGAGGAAAAGGATCAAAGGACCATTCACGAATGCCATTATCTTTGTACATACCGAAATGAAGATGAGGGGGGAATTTGCCGGCCGTTCCAGGTGGTCCATAACCGGAGCTGCCAACACTTCCGATCACATCACCAGGTTTCACGACATCACCAATTTTTAAATCTTTGGAAAAACCATTTAAGTGAGCGTAGTAGTGGTACGTATTATTTAAATCACGAATGCCAACGCGCCAGCCTCCATATTTATTCCAGCCTTTCAATTCGACTACACCATAGGCAACAGCGCGTACAGGGGTTCCATATCCTGCGAAAATATCGGTTCCTTCATGGATTCTTCTCCCACCCCAACCACGGCGGTCCCCCCATGTGTTTTTATAGGTGTAGTTATAGCCTTTCGGAAGAGGAAAGGCCTTTTCACTTAAATCCACTTGCCCAAATGTTCGGTAAATTTTGGCGTTCGTCATGATTGAACGAACGGTTTGGTCTCTTTTGTAATAATCCCAAAGAGCGAGTCGAAAAGATTGATCATCCACCCCATATGCACGCAAATATTGTGCTAATGTATAAAGCAAATCTTCTCCATTGGTTTGATCGATTTTTCCATCGCCATTCCCATCTTTCCCGATGCCACCGAATAATGCGATTGTGAATGGGTTGGTATCTTTTGGGTTAGGATTAAGCGGGCCAGCCCACTGCTCAGGTGGAACATAATAGCCGATGATCGCCGGAGGATCAGGTAAATCCTTTCGTACATCCCGAATACTTCTTTCAAACTGGTCAATAGCCGCAAGATAATACCAGGGGATAGACGTAAGAGCTTCGGTTTTTTTGTATAAATCCATTCGCTTCCTATAGATTTCTTCTTGACTTAATTCCTTGGCATGAACTCCTTCGAAGCTAAAAAATAGAAAGAAGAAGAGGATCCAAGGGATGATTTTTTTCAAATGATGCCCTCCTTTCACCAATGGCTAGGGGGAATCACCCCCTAGATTAAAATGTAGCGCTATTGATTGTCACGATCGTATTGTTGTTTGTATTTTGTTTTATCTACATGATCATTTATTTCACCGTTCTTTTCACCATTCGCGTTTTCCCCCTCACCTAATGCTCGACCTTGAGGAGAACGTTCGAGCATACGATCGACCACCATTTTAACGGTGCGGTCTTTATCAGGTGATTGTGTTGTCATGGAGCCGATATTTTCAACATCTTGTCTCAATTTGGGGTCATCTGTTACATAAACGTGATACCAGCGTGGAACATAATTTAAGACTGATTTTTTCACTTGATCAGCTGTTTCAAAGCGGCCTTTTTCGTCATTTGCGTCTGTTGTATAAGCAACCAAGATTTCTTGATCAGTTACAATCACACTAGCATCTGATACATGCGGCAAGACCACAAGTAATTCACTAATATGAAGGGCTGCTTTCTCACGATCCATCCATTGAATGGGTTTCGCATCCTTTGGGTTATTGGGAGTTGGGCTTTTTACCTGACGAACAAAGCCAAATTGTTCATCAGAGGCCTCTTCGTTATAGACATCAGCTTGTTCCTCTTTATTAATAGAATTTCCACTTTTTGGGTAGAAATCATCATTTTCCGCAACATTATTCCCTCCACATGCTGCAAGGCTGGCAGTTAAAAGGATAAGCGACCATTTTGCTTTCATTTAAACACCTCCTTATCTGTTAGCCTGCTCAGAAAATATATTTTTTTCTTAGTAATTGTTGGGGATTACGCTATAATCAAGGATAGAAAGTTTATTTTGTGGAGGGACATAGCGTGCTTATAATGAATAATCGGAAATATGAGTTGATTAGCGAATTCCGCGATGGGTTTCAGGAAGAGGCCTTTAAAGAGCGATTTAGTGATATATTAACGAAGTATGATTTTATTGTCGGAGATTGGGGATATGGCCAATTGCGGTTAAAAGGCTTTTTCTCTGATCAAAATCAAAAAGCGAGTCACGATAGTAAAATTGGTTCCTTGTACGAATATCTTTATGAGTATTGTAATTTTGGTTGTGCCTATTTTGTGTTGAAAAAAGTGGATAATTAAGAAAAGCGCAAGCGCCCGTTTAGCGACGTACAAACTTGGATAATAAGGCTGAACGGCTAAAATCGCGCCGTCCTGGCGCAACGCCGTTCTGACCAACATCCTGTTGGCCTGAGATAAAGGAAACACAGTGAGCCTAATAAGGCGAACTGATGTTGATTTACGCAAGCAGGCACCGAAAGTTTGCTAGTCGCTGGGCGCTGGAGCTAGATCCAACATTAGCCAAAATTTATACTTTCCTATCCTGTAAGAAAAGCGCAAGCGCCCGTTTAGCGACAATAAAAGTGGGGTGACCCACATCATCATGTGGGCCCACTTTTCTAATCAACTATCTTCATATGGTGTTTGCGTGTCCGTATCAGGGTCATCATGGGTTGGATGGGCACCTGGAAATTGTCGTGGGAGATTTTGATGCATCGATTTAAATTCATAGTTAAAAGCACTGTATTTTCGCTGCCCCTCTTTCCAAGGGGTTGATTTGTTTTCAACAGGCGTATCCTTTCCTCTTGGTGCTCCATATCCCCCTTCTGGGAATTCCTCTGCTGTAAGGAAATTTTGCTGTGTCTCCACATTCGAGACATCCGTATAAGGTATCCCTGTGATATCATCTTTTTCACGATCTTTCGCTGCCAAATGTTTCAACCACCTTTCCTAGTTATTAAGAATAGATTCCCCCAATGTTTTTAGGACATTCATATGCTAAAATAAGAAGAGTACAATCAGGAGGGAAAAGGGATGTATTTTGTTGATCGTGAAAAGATAGAAGAACGTCTCCAATTTATGGAAAAGCAATTGGAATTATTGAAATCCCAACAACTTTGGGAAACAGATTTTGAAAAAGCTGCTTTAGAGCGATTCGCCCATACGATCATTGAAGCGATATTAGATACAGGAAATGCGATGATTGATGGTTTTATTATGAGGGACCCAGGCAGTTATGAGGATATTGTCGATATTTTAACAGATGAGCAGGTGATCACTTCTGCTTTCTCGAGAATACTAAAAGACGTGATTGGCTGTCGGAAAATGCTCGTTCAGCAATATGAAGCAGTGGATCATAATCTGATCATCGAAAATATTGTTCAGCAAGGGGAACAGTTAGCGACTTTTCCTGACGCAATTCGTAATTATTTAGTTCATGAATTAGGTCCAGTTTCTGCCTTTAAAAAATGATGTGGGGTTAGGAGAAAAGGAGTTTTGACTTTGAAAAATTATGGTGGATATTTAATCGATCTTGACGGTACCATGTATCGAGGATTAGAAAAAATAGAGGAAGCTTTACAGTTTGTGGAAGAATTAAAGGGGCGAGGGATTCCATATTTATTTGTGACGAATAATTCCTCGAAGCGTCCTGAACAAGTTGCCCAAGTGCTAGAAGATTTCGGCTTGGAAACAAAGAAGGAGCAAGTATTTACAACATCGATGGCAACAGCGAATTTTTTGCATGAGAAAAAGCCAGGAGCTTCTGTGTATGCGATTGGGGGAGAAGGGCTGCAATCCGCCTTGACGGAAAAAGGTTTCGATTTGGTTGATGAAGAGCCTGATGCGGTCGTCATTGGGTTAGATCGCGACATTACATATGAGAAATTAGCGAAGGCTTGTTTAGCCGTTCGAAATGGGGCGATGTTTATTTCTACGAATGGGGATATTGCGTTGCCCACTGAACGCGGTTTCCTTCCTGGAAATGGTGCCTTAACTGCTGTTATTTCCGTGTCCACGCAAACAGAGCCGATTTTTATTGGGAAGCCACAGGCGATTATTGTGGAGCAGGCGCTAACAGAACTAGGAACTAGCAAAGAAGCCACTTTGATGGTGGGAGACAATTATGATACAGACATCTTGGCGGGGATTCAAGCGGGCTTAGACACGCTCCTTGTGCACACTGGTGTAACGACAAGAGAAATGTTGATCGAAAAAATGGTCCAACCAACCTATGTGCTTGATTCGTTAGCAGAATGGAGATTTAAATAGAAAAAGGTCGAAAACAGTTTGTGCTTCTGTTTTCGACTTTTTTTATGGTCTGGGAAATTATAAAATTCTCGACTTGTGGATAACTGTTTACGTTGCTGTTTGACATCCAGCTCCAGCGCCCAGCGACTAGCAAACTTTCGGTGCCTTCCTACGATAAGTCAACATCGATTCACCCTTCGGGTTCATCGTGTTTCCTTTATCTCGTCAGGCCCCTAAAAAGTTTGTACGTCGCTAAACGGGCGCTTGCGCTTTTGTTCTTATATTTCGCCTTTACTACTATGCGCTAATCGGCTGGAGGCGGCTGCGGCGATGGCCCCGACAATGTCATCAAGGAAGGTATGACATTCTCCAGTGGAATGGTCATTTAATCTTTCTAAAATACCTGGTTTTTGTTTGTCAATGTACCCATAATTTGTAAAGCCAATGGAACCATAGACATTCACGATGGAGAAGGCTAAAATTTCATCCACCCCATATAAACTTTCATCATCTGCAATAATTTGTTGTAAAGGTTCATCCAAGAGTCCTTTTTCCGCCAGTTTATCTAATTGGATCCCTGTTAATACCGCATTTTGTACTTCCCTCTTTTGCAGGACGCGTTCAATATTTTCGATACATTCCTCTAATTGAAGATCTGGGTGATATCTTTTTTGAAGATACATTACCAACTCGGCAATATCATCAATCTGTACCCCTCTTTCTTCTAATAAACGACGTGCAGTCTCTTCGGTTTTTCCAACTTTTCTCGCTCGGTCCATTATTTAACATCCTTTCTTCTATAAATAATGCCTCTTTTTACCATGAATGTGCAGTCCGGGTGAAAGATGGTTACCGCACGGTATTATCTAGTAGATTGAACAAATTTTAACGATCACTTTATTCTTACACCCATAAAATGAGTTTAGCACACATATAAATAAGATAGATCAGTAAAAAGAGGGATGTAGCATGTCAGAAGATATTTTACGAAATTACTTTAATATTCACCCTGAAAATTCCATAGGTATAGACGGTCAGATTTATTACCTTGCTGAAGGTTCTGTATATAGTACGATTCAAGTTACCCACTGGGAAGAAGATGCGTTATTAGAATTATATGAGATGTCAGAGCATATGGCAAAGTTTGGGGATAAAAAAGTTTCAAGATTTGTTCCAGCAAACGATCAAAAATTCCTAATTACACTTAATGATCAAGATTATGTCGTGCTGCATAACCATTATGTCAATGGTTCCACTAGGAAAAACCGCGGGAGACAATTGGCAAGATTTCATGAACGTGGAAAATATTTGCAGGCCTCGATCACGAAATTAAATCGTGAAGGACAGTGGAAAGAGTACTGGATACAAAGATTAGAGCAAATGGAAAAGGTTTGGTCAGGACTTGTTCGAGAGCCTAGTAAGGAACGGTTCAATCAATTATTTGTGGATTCATTTCCTTATTATTTAGGAATTTGTGAAAATGCGATTCAATATGTAAAAGATACGGAGCTTGATGAACGATTTACAGAGGTAGATCAGCGAACGATTTGCCACCAGAGTTTTAAGGAAGGTACATGGGATTCAAGTCAATTAGCGATACGGAATCCTTTTGATTGGGTAGTGGATCACAGAGCAAGGGACGTCGCCGAATGGATTCGTGAATGTTATTTTCTGCATCAACGGTCTTATAAGCCATTGATAACAAGGTTTTTAGAGGGATACCAATCGATTGCCCCATTATCTAGGTTCTCCTGGCGATTGATCTATGGCCGACTATTATTTCCACTGCATTATTTTATTTGTGTGGAAAATTACTTTTTGAGTTCCTCAGAAGCGTCGAAAAAGCAACTGGAGGAAAAGCTAAGTTGGTATACGCGAAATGCTCGTGATTATGAACTTTTTTTAAGGGAGTTTTTTCATATAGCCAATCAACAAATTGGGGAAATTCCTCCGGTTGAATGGTTGAATATGTAGATGAACATAAAAAAGAACCGAAGCTAACTCCGGTTTTTGATGAATAAGCTTGGCGCTGACGACGAAAGCAGACGTCAGCGCGAACACCAGGAAATTATAAATAGTACCTTGCGGATAAGTTTAAATGCAGACTGTAATCGTCCAGCTCCAGCGCCTATCGGCTAGCAAATTTACGTCTTCTGATTGCGTAAGTCAACATCGGTTCGTCCTTTGTCCTCACCGTGTTTAGGCCAACAGGACGTTGGTCAAAACAGCGTTGCGCCAGGACGGCGCGCTTTTAGCTGTTTATCTTTTAAATTTGTACGCCGCTAAACAGGCGCTTGCGCTTTTGGTTCTTAAAATACCTGCTCCACTTCTAATACTCCAGGTACTTCTTCAATTAAGGCACGTTCAATGCCGGCTTTTAGAGTGATGGTCGAACTTGGACATGTTCCACATGCACCAAGCAAGCGGAGCTTTACAATACCCTCATCCACATCAACGAGTTCACAATCGCCACCGTCTCGAAGGAGAAAAGGGCGTAATTTATCTAGGACTACTTGAACTTGATCTAACATTGTTTCTTCGTTCATTGTGATCGACTCCTTTCCTAATAGAGGATGTTCAAAAAGTCCGGTAAAAATGACACTGCGAATTTCTTCGTTGGCTTGCTTCTCCGCTGCTCATGTATCTAAATGCATACATTCCGCTGCTCGAAGGCTGCGCCGCCTCGAACTTCTTGGTCCTTTTTATCCTCCTTTTTGAACACGCACTACTACCATTATAATCAGATTCAGCGAAAAAATCTAGGGAATGAAACGGCAAGGGGAGAGGAATGGTATGAGGAGGATAGTCCTCACAGAGTGAGGAGTTTTTTTATCCCTTATGAAATTTATACATCCATAAGACGCCTGATTTTAAAATACGGGCAATTCTTCCCGTAATCGGTCTGTCTGCCATCATGCCAAATCCTTTTTTCTTACCTAAAGAACCGAGTGTTCCTTTTAATTTGATGGATGGCATTTCTTCTGGTAATGGTTGGCCATTCCATCTCTTTCTCATGACTTCTACAATTTGTTCTGCTTGTCCTTCCGCCAGCTGTGCACTAGGCGCATGGGGAAGACTTGCACAATCCCCTACTACATAAACTTCTTCATGTTGGGGAATATTATGATAAGGTGTGAGAATGGCGCGTCCTTGCCGATCTTTTTCAATATCCATGGCTTGGACAATTTTATTCGGTTGAATCCCAGCCGTCCAAACAATCACATCTGTTGAAACAGGTTGATCATTATTGTAGAGAACGCCTTCTTCTACCTTTGTAATGTTGGCCTCATTGACTACTTCCACACCATTAGAAGCAAACCAATTTTGTACATAGAGACTGATTCTTTCTGGAAAAGAAGAAAGAACGGTTTTTCCCCGATCAAAAAGTTTAATCGTTAAATCTGGACGACTTTCCCTTAATTCACTTGCAAGCTCAATCCCACTTAATCCTCCACCGACAATGCTGACGACAGAATTGGCCGATAGATTATTTAACTTCTGGTATGTATCACGTGCTTTGCCAATTGATTGAATGCTATGTGTGTAGAGATCTGCCCCAGGAATATTGTGATATTTGTCCTCACAGCCTAGGCCAATCACTAATTGGTCATACGAAACTGGTTCCGAATGGGCTACATGCACTAACTTTTCATCCAAATTAATCTGGGTGACCTCTCCGTATTGCACGTTTAACTTTGACTCTTCCGGAAAAGAAACACGTACATCTTGATCGGAAACCGTTCCAGCTGCAAGGGCATAATATTCGGTTTTTAAAGAGTGATAAGGAACCTTATCAATTAATGTAATGGTCCAATCTTCAGGGAGATGGTGAGGAAGGAGTTCCCGAAGCACCCGCATATTTCCGTATCCTCCGCCGAGCAGTACTAGTTTTTTCATAAAAATATCTCCTTTTGCCAGCTTCTTGTGAGTAAAATAAGTTCAATTTTGCAGAACAATAGATAAAGATACACAAATGATTCTCCATAAAAAAGGCTTTTCATATTGAAGTTTTTAAGATTCATTCGAATAATATGTATGGTTAATCCCATGGTAAAGTATACCGAATTCAGAAGGGATATACAACCGTTCATGCCGAGTTTCTAGAGAAAAATAAATCGCTTTATATAAAATTTTGAAACGGAAATGAGCCATCATTTTTTCCGGATAGGAAAGTATAAATTTTCGCTAATGTTGGATCTAGCTCCAGCGCCCAGCGACTAGCAAACTTTCGGTGCCTTCCTAGATAAGTCAACATCAGTTCGCCTTATTAGGCTCACTGTGTTTCCTTTATCTCGTCAGGCCCCTAAAAAGTTTGTACGTCGCTAAACGGGCGCTTGCGCTTTTCTTACCGTCATCCGTTTCTTTTATTATAGATGCTCGTGTATTTTGCGCTATAATGGTCAATCCTAAAAGTCTCTATAGAGGTTTTGATTTTTGACTATTGGAGCGAATGCGAGTAGGATAATCATGAGGATGAGGTGATCGTGTGAATCCGATTATTGAATTTTGTATTAGTAATCTTGGGATGGGAAGTTATGAAGCATTACAAATTTTAGAGGAAGATCCCAATTTAGATATTATTGAATATGGCTGCCTGGATCATTGTGATTTATGTGCCGAATCTTTGTATGCTCTTGTGAATGGGGAGGTTGTGACAGGCGATTCTCCAGAAGCGCTTGTGCAGAACATTTACCAATATTTAGAAGAAAACCCGATGTTTTAAAACCAGTTGCATTGGTTGAGAATATTGGGTAAGAGGTATATACTGAAAGGATACGAAGCACAAAAAGATGGGGGTGCAAAGAATGAGTGAAATTATTACGCTTACGGAAGCAGCGGCATTACAAATTAAGGATATGATGAAGCATAATGGGGAAGAAGATGCTTATTTTCGTTTTTCCATCAATGGTGGCGGATGTAGCGGTCTATCTTATGGAATGAGTTTAGATCATGAGAAATCAGAATCTGATCGTTTCTTTGTTGCTCATGATATCCCAGTCGTCATCGATGAAGAAAGTGCGCCAATTGTGACGGGAACCGTGATCGATTATAAGGAATCCATGATGGGTGGCGGCTTTACCATTGACAATCCCAATGCCCTAGTTTCTTGTGGCTGTGGTTCGTCTTTCCGCACAGCGAAAGTGACAGGGACACCGGAGAAGTGTTAAGGATTATTTAATCGAATAACATAAAAAAAGATTGCTTTTGGCTTTTCGCTATAGCAATCTTTTTTTGGATAGCAGAATTCACGATAACGCTACGCTTAAAAAATCAGTGAAGTATACACACTTCACTGATTTTTTGCTTCTTTACTCAAATAACGAAGTACTATGCATCGGCTGTAGACGCGCTTTTGGATCGATATAGGCTTTTGCATTGCTGACCGCTGTTGGGGCTTCCCCAAAACCAGTTGCAATTAGTTTTACTTTACCAGGATAGGTCGTAATATCGCCTGCCGCATAGATTCCTGGAATATTGGTTTCCATTCGGCTGTTAACAACAATTGAGTTCTTTTCAATCTCTAATCCCCATTCTTTGATAGGGCCTAAGGAAGAAATAAAGCCATAATTACAGATAAGGGAGTCCAATTCAATAGTATGTTTCCGGTCTCCTCTTACTTCCTCGAGTTCGAGTCCACGTATGGCGATTTGATCGCAAATAAGGTCTGATGCAACGAAAGGGGTTAATATTTCGACTTTCGAGTTTTGTAACTGGGTCACACTACTTTCATGGGCACGGAATTTATCCCTGCGGTGAATGAGGCTAACTTTTTCGGCAATCGGTTCAAGCATTAAGGCCCAGTCGACGGCCGAGTCGCCACCACCTAAAATCGCGACACGCTGCCCTTTAAATTGTTGCATATCATCGACAAAATAATGCAGGTTTTTTCCTTCAAACGGAATCGCACTGTCAAATTCAAGACGACGTGGTTGGAAAGCGCCAATTCCAGCTGTGATAATCACGGATTTGGAATAATGAATCTCTTCATCCGTTGTTAATTTAAACGTCCCATCTTCTAGTTTTTCAAGATTGGAAACAGCTTGACCAAGACACACAGTAGGAGAAAACATCGCCATTTGTTCTTTCAAATTTTGGACAAGATCATGGGCCTTAATTTTTGGAAAGCCTGCAACATCGTATATATATTTTTCAGGGTAAAGGGTTGAAAGTTGTCCACCTAATTGCGGTAAGCTTTCAATCACCTTCACACTGCAATCGCGTAAGCCGGCATAAAACGCGGTGAACATTCCTGCTGGTCCACCACCTAAAATCGTAATATCATATATTTGTTGATCTTCTTTCACAGAAAATCCCTCCTGTACGAACTAAGAAAATTCATCTTTTCTATCATACCATATAGTTCATTCCCGATAAAACAACAGGGAGTGACAAAATAATAAAAAAATTCACGGATTTAAATAACTGCTTGAAAAAGATGAATAAAAGCATATAATGTAATTGAGACTTATGTTAAGAATTTGTGACAATATTCTGGGTTTCTAGTGTTGTACGTGAATAGAATCACATTATATAATCGTACATGCTCCCATTATTAAGATGTAAAAGAGGAAGGGATATAATATGAACAGGCCAAAAATTGTGGTATTAGGTGCTGGATACGGTGGACTTATGACCGTAACTCGATTGCAAAAGCAGCTTGGAAATAATGATGCTGATATCGTATTAGTAAACAAGAATGACTATCATTATGAAACAACATGGCTTCATGAAGCTTCTGCTGGAACACTTCATCATGACCGAGTACGCTATGATATTTCGAAAGTGATTAATCCTGGGAAAGTAAATTTTGTCCAAAAAACCGTAACAAAAATAGAGCCTGAATCGAAAAAAGTGATTCTTGAAGATGGAGAGCTTTCTTACGATTATTTAGTTGTCGCTCTAGGTGCGGCTCCTGAAACATTTGGTATTCAAGGTTTAGACAAATATGCATTCTCCATTGTGAACGTGAATGCAGCGAGACAAATTCGTGAGCATATTGAATATCAATTTGCGACATATAAAGTAGAAGGAGAAAAAAATCCAGAGCGCTTAACGATTGTAGTTGGGGGCGCAGGTTTTACTGGAATCGAGTTCCTAGGCGAACTTGGTAATCGTATTCCAGAGCTTTGTAAAGAATATGATATTGACCAAAAATTAGTGAAGATCATTTGCGTGGAAGCTGCCCCAACTGCCTTACCAGGATTTGATCCAGAGCTTGTTCAATATGCGATGGCAAATCTTCAGAAAAAAGGCGTTGAATTCCGGATTGGAACAGCGATTAAAGAGGCGACTCCAGATGGAATTATCGTGGCAAAAGGTGAGGATGAAACGGAAGAAATCAAAGCGGCAACGGTTGTATGGGCTGCAGGGGTTCGTGGTAATCCAATTATTGAAGAATCTGGATTTGAAAATATGCGTGGCCGTGTAAAAGTAGATCCATATTTACGTGCACCTGGATATGAGGACATCTTTATTATTGGAGACTGTGCGTTGATTATTAATGAAGAGATCAATCGTCCTTACCCACCAACTGCACAAATTTCTATGCAGCAGGGAGAACTACTCGCAAGTAATCTTACAAAATTGATCAACGGCAATTCCGATCTTCACACATTCAGCTTCGATAACAAAGGAACGGTATGTTCACTTGGTGATGATGATGCGATTGGCGTGGCCTTTGGTAAAAAAATAACAGGAACGAAAGCTTCTTTCATGAAGAAAATGATTGATAATCGCGCATTATACATGATCGGCGGCGTTCCATTAACATTGAAAAAAGGGAAGTTTGATTTGTTCAAATAACCGGTAAGAGAAAGCAGAGTTCTAATAGGAATTCTGCTTTCTCTCTTTTTTAAAGGAAGTTCAAAAAGTAGGGACCTAATGGGTGAACAAGGGATAAACGGCTAAAGACGCCACATCCGCATGTCTTCGCCGTTTTGACCAACGTCCTGTTGGCCTAATTTCGCGACAACAATCGCCACGCCTTTGTGACCTGCGTCCTGCAGGCCCCCGTTTGACGCCCGCCTCACAAAAATAATTTCCACAATATGTGACCAAATTTTTAAGATATTAAAGGGGATTTTAATTTAA